>JACCQV010000427.1 GCA_013813945.1 Deltaproteobacteria bacterium
ACGAGCGGGGGCGGCGATCTGCTCTCGATCGAGGTGTCGCCCGCGAACGCCACGCTGAACTGGACGGGCCTCCCACTCTCGCAGAGCTACACCGCGACCGGCACCTACGAAGACGGCAGCACCGCGACGCTGACCGACGTGGTGTTCACCCTCGATGCGGATGGCACGCGACTCGGCGCGTTCGCGGCCGAGGACTTCACGGTCAGCGGTGAGGCCGCCGGCAAGGGTGGCGTGTTCGCCACGACGGGCGAGATCACCGGCTCGACGTCGGTGATCGTCACCGTGCATCCCGTGCGTCTCGGTCCGGGCGTACCAGCCGACGGCGCCGACAAGTTCCCCGATGTGTCACCGCCCGGTGCGCTCTCGCCGACCGTCGTCTACCCGCTCGACAAGGCGGTGATGCCCACGAGCGTGAAGTCACCGAACGTGCAGTGGGAAGGCGCCGCCACCACCAACGACCTCTTTCGCGTCCGGATGATCGCCGGGTTCGCGACGATCGACACGATTCTCGCGCAAGCGCCCGGCTTCACGTCGAGCTCGCAGCTCTCGGTCAGCGACTGGCAGATCCTCATCAACAGCGCGTCGGGCGGTGAGATCAGCGTCTCCGTCGATCACTGGGATCCGACCACCGGCGCCCAGGGCGGTGCAGCCGTCGATCTGAAGCTGATCCGCGGCGACATCACCGGCGCCATCTACTACTGGAACCTCGGCGCTGGCCGCATGGAGCGCATCGATACCGCGGGCCGTGCGCTCGCGATCCAGAACCCGCCTCCCCGCCCCGGCGATGGCCAGCGCTGCATCGCGTGTCACTCGGTCAGCAAGGACGGCCGCTACCTCTCGGGCTCGCTGTGGGACGCCGGGCAGCAAGGCGCCGTGTTCGACATGAGCAATCCGAGCGTGGTCACCGCCGATCCGGCGCCGACGCTCGCGCCGCTGAGCACGACGACGTACACGCAGCTGTTCTCGACGTTCAACCACGATGCCACGCGCCTCATGCTCAACGTCGGCAATTCGCTGACGCTGATCGATCCGCGCAATGGCGCCACCGTCCCGACGAACGGCACTCCCCTGCCCGCGACCGGTTCCTCGCACCCGAGCTGGTCGCCCGATGGGACGTTGATCGCGTACGTCAACAATCACAACGGCGCCAGCTGGGCCGTCGATTACACGGCTGGCGATCTCGCCGTGCTACCGTCGAGCGCCGGCGACACGTTCGGCCCGCCGACCACACTGGTCAGCAGCGCGGCGGCCGGTGCAGCCTTCGCCGCTCCCTCATGGCCGACATTCTCGCCGGACTCGGCGTGGATCGCGTACGGCGCGGGCGTCAACTCGCGCGGCCGCAACAACGGGATCCCAGCCACCTACCCCGGCGCGCTGTTCGTGATCAACAAGGCCGGGGGCACGACGCAGCGTCTCGACGTCGCCTGCGCAGCTGCGCGCGACTGCTATCTGCCGAACTTCAGCCCGTACGACATGGGCGAGCACTTCTGGCTCGTGTTCTACAGCTTCCGCAGCTACGGCAACGCGCTCGCTGGCACCAAGGGCACAAGCCGCCGCCAGATGTGGATCACCGCGATCGACAAGAGCAAGCTCGGCACGGCGGACGCGAGCTCGGTGCCGTACTGGGTCCCCGATCAGGACGTCGCGACCGAGAATATGAGCGCGTTCTGGGCGCCGCCCCCGCCGATCCAGTAGCTAGCTACTTGTCGTCGTCGTCGGCGACGCACTTCTCGGCGACGTCGGCGGTCTTCGCGTTGATCATGCAGTCGACCTGCTCGTCGTTGTTCGCGGACGTGCACTGGTTGATGCAGTGGTCGACGCCGTTCTCGAGCAGGCTGGAGAACTCGCCGAGCCGCTTGCGGCGGTGCGCATCGCGCTCGGCCTCCGGCATCGCTGCGAGCTCGACATCGATCTTCTTCCAGTAGACGAGCGTCCCGAAGTTGCGGCACGCCTGTTCGCACTTGTTCCGGTCACCTTTGCAGGCGGCGAGAAGCAGGAAGCCGACGACGAGGTAGCGCATGGGGCGTGCGTACCATGCCCCCCGGTAGGAGACATACGATACGCTGCGACCATGCGTCGCGTGGCGTGCGGCCTCGTGATCGTGGCCTCGACCGGGTTCGCGAATGCGGGACCGTGGACCGTGACCGTGGAGGGAGGCGGTGAGGCCGACACCAACGTCCAGCGGGTGGAGACCGGGCCTGGGCTGACGACGAACCGCGTGGCAGCAGGGGTCGTCCGTCTCGGGGCCAAGGTGGATCACCGAGCCAAGGCGTTCGGGGGCAGTTATGCGTTCGTGATCGGAGCGCTGAGCCGGTTGGTCACCGATCCCGAGGCGTCGACCGAGAACGTCACCCTGTTCACCGGAGAGCTCCGCTACTTGCGACCGCTCGAGCAGCGGCGCGTCTCGTTCGGCGTGGGGCTGATCGCGGCCGATGCGCAGCCCATCACCGACGACGTTGGAGCACGCACCTTTCGCAACCTCGGCGCCGATGGCCTGCTCGTGTTTGATGGGAGCGACGACGGAAAGGCCCGGAACCTGACTTTCGGGTTTGGCGTCCGGGACTTTGCGTACAAGCAGAATCACGACTTCGACTGGAGAGGACCGATCGCGATCGCGCGTCTCGACCTGACACTGTGGCAACCGTCGGGAGGGACTCGCAGCGTCGAGCTCGCCACGTACGTCATGTTCGAGAGCCGGTCGTACGCAGGGTCCGCCCTGGCCAACGCGTGCCCGCCCGGCGCACCCCCGAGTGACAACTGCTCGGCCGGCACGGTGTTCCAGCGCCGCGATCGCGTGCAACGCGTGGGCGTCGAGCTCACGTGGACAGGATCGTTCGTCGCTGCCGCCGGCTACCAGCTCACCGCGATCGACTCGAACAGCTACGGGCAGTCGCTGCTTCGCCACAAGGGCACGGCGTCGGTGACTCGCTCGCTCCCTCTCGGGCTTTATGGCACCGCACTCGCCACGCTCCAGATCGATCAGTATCCCGATGGTCTCGTGATCAAGACCGATCTCCAGCGCTCGGAGTTCACGAGCCTCGACGACGAAAACCGCTCGAGCGTGCAGATCCGGATCGGCCGCGAGGTCTCGTCCGCTTGGTCGATCGAGGGACGCGCGGCGATCTGGCGCAACCTCGGCAGCGAGATGGAGACCTCGTTCCGTCGCGCGTCGCTCTATGCGGGCGCGGTCTATTCTCGCTGACGGTCGCGCTAGCGCCGCTGGCGGCGCGACTTCGTGATCGCTTCGAGCTCGGCGCGCTTCTTCTTGAGCTGATCGAGCCGGCCAGCAACCGCATCGCGCGCCTTCTTTGCCGCCTGTGCGCGCTGTCCCGGATCACCGGTGCGTTGCGCGCGAGTCAGGGTCTCGATCGTGGTCGCGTCGATCACGTCTGCGAGCACGATCGTCGCATCGGACTCGAACGCCCCGCCACTGGCAGGATCGCTCAGACCGGTACCACCACCGCCGCCACCGTTCCCGGTGCCGGACGATTCCGGCGCGGGGCTGTCGTCGCTCACGCCCGCCGTGGCCGCGCGCCCGCCACCCTGGCTCGCCGTCCGCTGCGGCTGGTCGTCATCGCGACGCGATAGCTCGCCGGCGCGCTCGTGCTGCTTGCGGAGCTTGGCAACCTCGTCGAGGTCCTTGGCTTGCTTGTCGAGCCCGACCATCTGCTTGCGCAGCTGATCCTCGCTCTCGAGCAGCTGCTTGATGTGCTCTTCGAGCTCCTCGGGATCCGCGGTCGGATCGATCTCCATGTTGGGCAGCACGATGCGGCTGACGCGCCGGGTGGTCTGCGGTGCGAGCTGCGCCTTGAGCTTCGCGAGCTCCGCAATCCGCGCGGGTGTCGGGCCGCTCGCTAGCTCAGCGTCGACGGATGCCTGCAGCGTGCGGCGCGCGGCCGCGAGCACGCTGTTTGCCTTCGCGAGCTCCGCCTTGCCAGCCGCGAGCTTGGTCGCGGTGTCGTTCGCATCGGACAGAGCCGTGCGCAGATCCCGCTCCTGGCGCCACGACTTCCGCTGCTTCTTCAGCCGATCGATGGCCTCGAGCTGCGCCCCGTACTGCGTCGCGAGCACGTTGTGCTGGGCCGTGACCTGAACGACCCGGCGCTCGACCGCGCGCAGATCCTGCTGCGCGCGGGCCGTCGCTGCGGGCCGGGCAGGCTGCGCCAGGACCGTGGCGGGCGCCACAGCCAGGACGAGCATGATCAGCCACCGGGACATCGGGCCTATTGATAGCAGCCGGCGTGCCACGCTCAAGTACCTGACGTCAGTGAGCTAACTGCCCGTCCCACCCCTCGAATGTGTGCCCAGCTCAGGCTCAGGTCTCAGATTCCTGAGAGTGCTCGCCCTGGATGCGCAACACCAGGTATCGCAGCGCCGCGGTGACCATCGCACCCACGGCAGCCAGCGGCTCCCCGCCCGGCCGTTCCCACACGAGATAATCGCGGCCTTCCGTGTCCACGATCGCGTGATAGCGGAAGCGCCGCAGCCGGTACCCGCCCGGCAGATCGAGGGCCTCGCCGTCGAGCGGGATCTCGCGCTCGAGCTCGCGCCCGTAGCGAGTCATCACCTTGTCGAGCGCCGCGACCGACAGCTCACCGCTCGTGCCGTCGTCATCGCGGATTCGCACCCGGTCGCCCAGGACCGTCACGTGCGTTCGCGCGTGAGTGCCATCCGCCAGGATTCGCTCGTCGAGGACTAACACCGGCGCAGTCTACGCCTTGCACGATGGCGAATCAGCGGGGAAAGTCTCCCAGATGCAACGCGTGCTCGCGCTCAGCGTGGCTCTGGCGATCGGGAGCACCGTCGCGTGCGGCGGGCCGAAGCTCAAGGAGCACTCCGCAGTCGACCTGACGAAACACGTGCCCGCGACCCTCGAGGCGCAGAAGGCGCGTGAGGGCGATCCGCGCACCGTCACGGTTCGCGTCTGGGTTGCCCCCGGCGTACGAGCCGTACCGAGGTGGCGCGACGAGATCACCGAGCAGATCGACTACGCGAGCCAGCTGTTGACCCCGCTGATCGGCGCACGCCTCACCGTCGAGGTCATCAAGGACTGGGAGCGCACCGGCGAGCCGCGCGATGCGCTGCGTGCACTGACCGAGCTCGACAAGGGCGACGGGGTCACCTGGGTGATCGGCTACATCGTCTCGAACGATGTCGCGAGCAAGGCGATGAGCGAGCTCGGCGATGCGCGACCACTCGGGAAACATGTCGTCGTGCGGTCGTGGGCCGAGAAGCCAGAGACCGAGGCGCTCGCTGGCACGCTGCCCGATCTCAAGGAGGCCGAGCGTACCGAGGTCCTCGCCGCGCACCGCCGCCACAAGCAGAGCGTCGTGCTGCTGCACCACCTCGCGGCGAGCCTCGGCGGAATTGCCGAGACGGATCCCGCGTGGATCCTTCATCCGACCTACTCGGCGAAGCAGACCTCGTTCGCGGATCGCACGCGCGAGCTGCTGACGCTCGCGATGGACGCGCGGCTCGCAGAGGAGCCCGAGATCGAGCTCGCCAAGCAACTGCTCGCGTCGATCGAGAAGTCGGAGTGGGGCGGCTGGATCGCCGCAAGTCGCGACGAGGTCGTCACCACGCTGCGCAACGTGATCGACTCCAAGAAGGCCGGCAAGACCGCGAGTGACATCCCGGCCGCCGCGTACGATCACATCACGCGGATCAAGGAGCTCGCGCGCCGCGGCGACACGGTCAGCGCGCTCAGCGACCTCGACAATCTCCTGTCGGCGTATCCCGGCAATGCGTCGATGCACATCCTCAAGTGCGAGATCATGATTGCGAAGCCGGGCGTGGCCGACAAGGCGACGCGCGCCGCGTGCAACCGGGTCAGCGAGCTGGCGCCGGGCGATCCGTCGCCGCACATCGCGGTCGGAGAAGCGTTCGCGAAGGCCGGAGACGCCGCGGCCGCGCGCGCCGAGCTCGCACAGGCCGAGGGCAAGATAGCGAACCTGCCGGCGGACGCCGACGCGGCGTGGCGTCGCGTGATCGCCGTGTATCAGACGATGGGTGCACTGACCTGGACCGAGGAGGCGATCGAGAAAGCCAAGCTGACAAAGGACCCGATCGCAGCATCGCTCGCCCAGACGCGCGCTCGCTACGGCGTACCGCGCGGGTCCAAGCTGGTCGCCCCGGAGCAGGAAGCGGCGCTCGTGGCATCGGTCAAGAAGGCGCTCGAGCTGGTCTACGCGAGCAAGTACGCGGAGGCCGAGAAGGCTCTGGGAACCGCGGAGAAGACGTGGCCTGGTGCACCCGGTCTCTCGGCAGCGCGCTGCGACCTCGCCTTGCGCACCGGCCAGATCGAGCCGGCACGCGCTGCATGTCAGCGCTCGCTCGCCGCCGATCCGAACGAATCATGGGCGCTGTACCTGTCGGGCGTGCTCGCGCTGCGCGAACCGCGTGGCACAAGGTCCGGGATCGACTTCCTCAAGAAGGCAATCGCCGTCGATCCGGAGCTCGGACAGGCCTGGCGGACGCTCGCGAAGGCGTATGGTCGCGCGAAGGACAAGCCGGCCCTCGACAAGCTCGCGGCCGAGTACCAGGTCCGCTTCGGTCAGAACCTCCCTCGATGAAGACCCTGTTCCTCGCCGTCGTGATCGTCCTGCTGGTAGCGATCTTCGCACTCCGCAACCGGCGCGATCCTCGCTCGATGCGGTGGCGGTCTCGCCTCGTCAAGCTCCTCGCGGTCGTGTGGCTCGGCGTGCTGGCCTACAGCCTCGTTTGAGCCACCAGCTCACGTATACTGCGCGGGGTGACGTTCTTCCGTCGCATGTTCTCGGCGGATTACCGCGCGGCGGTCGCCGCCGAGGCTGCGGGCAATGTTGATCTGGCCGCAGAGCGCTACGCGTTGGCGGGCGAGCACGATGGAGCCGTCCGCATGCACCTCGCGCGCGCCGCACGCGCGGGCAGCCGGCTCGCCGAGATCGGTGCGCTGCGCGATGCGATGCGCTGGGCCGGCGAGAACTCCGGGCTGCGGCGGCAGGCGGCGGCGGCGCTCGGGCGAGCGC
>JACCQV010000626.1 GCA_013813945.1 Deltaproteobacteria bacterium
GGACACATCCTCTACGCGACCGCGCTCCACTACCTCACGAGCTCGGCGGCGTTCTTCGTGCGATGGGTCGTGCAGCCCGCGATCATGACGCTGCAGGCATGGTCGCGCCGCGCCGAGGTCACGTGCGACCGAGCCGCGCTGCTCGCACTTCGCGACGAGAACAAGACGCTGGAAGCGCTGGTCAAGCTCGAGCTCGGACTCGACAAGGACACGGCGTTCAACGCGGACGAGTACCTCAAGAGCCAGCCGGATCCGAAGAAGGGCATCGGCCGCTACGCCGAGCTGTTCCGCTCGCATCCGTACGTGCCCAAGCGCGTGCAGGCGCTGCGCCTGTTTGCGAACAGCGCGCTGTACGCGAGCGTGGTCGGCCAGGATCCCGCGGGGAAGCCGAGCCTCCCCGAAATCGACAAGCAAGTATCCGACCTCATCTCGGTGTTCTAGGAGCCCCCATGATCCTTCTCGATCACCACAAGTCGGCCAAGCGCGAGATCATCGCCCGGTTCCAGCAGCTCGCCGAGGTCGCCGACGGTGTCGGCATGGTGACCTTGGCCCGCGACATCCGCACGACGCGGATCCCCAAGCTGGAGGCCGAGCGCTTCCACCTCGTCATTCTCGGCGAGTTCAACCACGGCAAGTCAACGTTCGTGAACGCGATGCTCGGCGACGACATCCTGCCGACCGGTATCACGCCGACGACCGCATCGATCAACCACGTCGTGTGGGCACCGAATCCGACGGCGCGGGTCGTGCTCAAGAGCGGCGAAAGTCAGCACCTCGACGCCGCGCAGCTCAAGGAGTGGGTCACGGTCGCCGGCGGTCGGGCCGAGCAGGTCTCGTTCGTCGAGGTTGGATTTCCGAGCGAGCTGCTCAAGAACAACGTCGTCCTCGTGGACACGCCAGGCGTCAACGATCTCAACGAGCAGCGCGCGGAGGTCACCTACGGCTACGTGCCGCGCGCCGATGCGGTCGTGTTCCTCCTCGACGCCGGTCAGGCTCTCAAGGACAGCGAGCGCGAGTTTCTGCGGTCGCGAGTGCTCGAGGGTGCACGCGACCGCCTGATCTTCGTGCTCGGCAAGATGGACATGCTCTCTCCGGACGAGAAGGTCGCGGTCACCGAGTACGTGAAGAAGAACCTCGCCCAGATGATGCCGGGCCCGACCCTGTTCCCGCTGTCGGCGCGGGACTGGGCGAAGACCAAAGATTCGCAGAGCGGAATGCCGGAGCTCCTCGCGTACCTCGAGCGGTTTCTGTCCAAGGATCGGGCGCAGGTCCTGCTCGATAACGCCGCAGCGGATGCGGAACGCACGGCGGCGTACGTGCACAACAACCTCGGCGTCCGGATGTACTCGTACGATCTCGACATCGGCGAGCTCGAGACGCGGATCACCGCAGTGCGCGAGCAGCTCGATACGAGCAAGCGCAAGCTCGACGAGCTCCACGTGCGGATCGATGCCGACGCGGAGTCGATCAAGTCGCAGATCGGGCTCGACCTCGAGGCGTTCGCCAAGTCGTTCGTCCAGGCGCTGCCTTCGCAGATCGATGCCGTCGATGCCAACGACGTGAAGGCGTACCTGCCGCAGTTCATCGAGGACAAGTTCAAGGAGTGGGCCGAGGTCGAGGGCGCAAAGCTCGCAGCGATGCTCGAGCACCTCGCCGAAGAGGTCATCTCGATCACGAACGAGAACGTCGCGGCGGCCGCGGCGACGCTCGCGGAGCGGCTCGGTCCCGAGGACACCCAGGTCGAGATCTCGGTCGATAGCTTCAAGTACGACGTCGGGATCTATGCGGTCGGCGCGCTCGGCACGACGGTGATGCTGTTCGTCAACGCGCTCGCAGGTGGGCTCTTGACGCTCGCGGCTCCGATCCTCGCGATCGTGCTGAAGTCGAAGATCGCGGGTGACATCCGGGTGCAGGCGAAGGAGAAGGTACCCGCGGCCGTCCTCAATGCGGCCGAAGCGATGAAACCGCACTTCGATCGGTGCATCGATGATTTCGCGAAGCGCCTGTCCGAGTTCGTCTCGAACGCAGGCAACACGCTCTACAAGGGGATCAGCGAGATCCTCGACCGCACGATGCGCGAGCGGCGCGAGGTCGGCAGCAACGTCGAGGGCATGAAGGTCGCGACCACGACGCAGATCGACCAGGTTCGCGCCGCGACGGCCGCGCTCAAGCAGCTGCGTGAGGGCCTGTGGTCCAGCGACGCCGAGCCCGAAGCGGCGCCGACCGACTCTTGATCACGCGACGTTCACGAAGCGTCGAAGCGCATGGTGTGGGTGCCAGTCGTTTCCGACACGGCTCCATGCGTCATTCACCAGGTAACGCATGTAGTTAACAGCACAATCAGGCACCTGGCAGAGGTCGAACCAATGGCGCGACCATTGCTCATACGACTTCCTATGCGCCTGGCCATCACCTCTCTTGCCGCTCTTCTCACGACCTCTGGTTGCCTCCTCCATACCCCCGGCGGCGGCGACGACCAGCCGCCCCACCCGACCGAGCCGGCGACGCCGAAGCCGGTCGCGAGCGGCAACTACCAGGTGACGTCGACCGTGGAGATCACGATCGAGGCGCTGTTGCCGGAGCCGGCCGCGAGCCTCGTCGAGACGATGCGTGACTTCTCGACCAACCCCGGCCAGACGCTGTTCAACGCCGCCGAGGATGCTGGTGTCCCCGCCGTGGGTACGATCCGCTCCGCGCTCCCCGACTATCTCGAGGACAAGCTCGAGGGCTGGATCAACGCGGAGGTCGCCAAGATGACCGTCGATGGCGTCCCGGTGACGCAGCACGCGGCGACACTCGTCGCGTACGCGGAGACCTCGCTCAGCACGGTCGCGGTCGAGAGCGAGCTGAGTCTTGCCGGCGGGATGGCGACCCATCGCCTGACCACGCTGGACCTGACGCCCGCCGGCCTCGACATTCGCCTCGCGCTCGACGCCGTGCCGTCCGACATCGTCACCGCGACTGCCCCTGCGACGACGACGAGCGGGACGCTGACGATCGGCGACCACCTGTTCGCGGTCTCGTATGGCGAGTACGCGTGGCAGGCACTCGAAGCCAAGGTCACGGCTGAACACGGCGCCGGCATTCGCATCACCCTCGGCGCTGCGGTCAACTGCCCGCTGGTCGCGGCGCGCGTCGCGAGCAAGTGCGTCCTCGGCGTCTGCGTCGGTCACCCGGCGGAGCTCACCTCGATCTGCGAGCGTGGCCTCGACGAGATCGTCGACCGCGCACACGCGAAGCTCGCGTCGTTCCGGTTCGACGTGCTCCACCTCGAGGCGGGCCGCGCGACCGTGGTCGAGGATGGCCTGGCGAACGGCATCTGGACCGCGGAGATCAACGCGGGTCAGGGTCTGCGCCACGCTCCGGCGACCTTCTCGGCGACGCGCTGAAGCCAGCCGGCGCTAGAAATCGCCGGACAGGCCGACGCCCGGGGTCGACTCGGTCGGCATCGTCACCACGACGGGCGACAGCACCATCGAGAACTGCTCGTCGTTCTCGTAGCGCGGCAGATGGCTGCGGACCTCGGTGGCGAGCACGGCCCAGATCCAGGGCATCTCGACGCCGTCGGTGCGAGCGACCACGGGCTCGAACTTCGTGAGCGAGCTGCGAAGTGACTCGTGACCGTCGTCGTTTGCGGTCAGGTGGACCGTGAGGGTCAGGTAGGTAACCTTCTGAGGCGCTGCTGCCGGGGTCTCGACCCGGTCGGTCCGGATGGCCGTCAGCTCGGCCATCCCGGTCGTAGCCATCGCGATGCAGCGACTGCCTTGGGGGCATGCCGATGCGGGAGCAGTAAGCCCCGCACCGATCAAAGCCACCATCATGAGCAGTCGCATGTGTGAGATACAACGCAAGTCGCGTACCGCTTGTTCGATCGCGGAACCCCCAGCGATTTCAGGAGTGAGCGCCGGGGCACAGGGCTCTGGCCGCCCAAGTAGCCAGGGACTGCATGCCCGCCGCGCGCTGTGGCCACGGGCATGGGTGGGGTAGTCTGCGGGAATGTCGCTGTGGTCGCGAGTGCAGCGCCGACTGGGAGATCTGGCCGGCGAGCTCGTCCTCGACGAGTACCGCGACCAGCTGAACCATGCGCAGCAGCTGTTGACCGCAGGTGACGTCGCCGCCGCGATCGAGGTGCTCGAAGCCCTGTTGACGGCGAAGTCCGAGCACGGGCAGGCGCTGATCGTCCTCGGCGAGGCACAGCTGATGAACCGCGCCCCGCAGAAGGCGGTCGAAGCGTTCGAGCGCGCGCTCAAGCTGCGCGGCGCCGATCCGGCCGCGCTCGTGGGGCACGGGCTCGCACTGGTCCAGCTCGCCCGGCACGAGGTCGCCGTTGCGTCCCTCGGGCG
>JACCQV010000632.1 GCA_013813945.1 Deltaproteobacteria bacterium
CAACGTTCCCGGGCGGCTCGATCACCGGCGCGCCGAAGGTTCGCGCGATGGAGCTGATCGACGAGCTCGAGCCCGCGCGCCGCGGCCCGTACTGCGGCGCGCTCGGTTACTTCGGCGCGAATGGCTCGTTCGATCTCGCGATCGCGATCCGGATCGGCGTCCTCGTGGCAAACGAGCTGCGGATCCACGTCGGCGGCGGCATCGTCGCCGACTCCGATCCGGCGGCCGAGCTCGCCGAGACCGAGCACAAGGCGGCGGGCTGGATCGCCGCGCTCGCTGCACTCGCTGCGCGCTAGCTCGACGCAGCTACTTCCTGTGACCGGGGAAAGCTACCGGTACCGCCGTCATCGCCGGCGGCCAGTGTGCGCCGACGCGCTCAGGGAATTGCGGCGGTGACGAACGTGATCGATCCATCGACCACGGGAAGCGTGATCTGCAGCGGCGTCGCGGCTGGCCGCATGAGGGTCAACGTCGCCGTGCCCTGGAGCGCGTCTGGAATCCAGACCACGGCACTCGTGCCGGTCGCGTCGCGATCCCAGAGGAACGCGTTCGCGCCGTCATACAGCGCGCCGAACAGCGTGGGCGGATCGATCGTCGCGGTCACGCCCACAGCAGGTGCGGCATTGCGGACCACACGAGTGAACAGCGAGCCCTGTCCGGCCTGCAGGATCACGCCGTTATCGGAAAGCATTTCCTCGTAGCGAGCCGTCGACACGAGCGGCAGCAGGTGCACGAGGCCGAGCGGCACCACCGTCGGTACGAAGCCCGGTGCCGTCACCGACCAGACGAGGTTCGAGCCCTGTGGAACCGGGAGCGAAAACGAACCGTCCATGGCGGTGGTCCCCATGCTCGTGCCGAGCCTGACCGTGATCCCCGATGCATCGCCGGTCGTGCACGACGTCAGGTTGCGAAGGTCTGCGATGACACAGACTCGACCGGAGAGCGCTGTCATATCGTCGCTTGCGTCGACGAGCTGAGGAGCATCGGGTGCTGGCGTGATCACCGTGTCATCGCCGCCCACGACCACCGGGAACCGATCGCCCGAGCCCGATGACTGGCATGCCATCAGAAACAGCACGCTGCTCGCGGCGACTCTCATGCCGCCAGTGTAGCGGTCAGGCAGGCTGTCGGCGACGTTCTGTCACGACACCGCGATATTCCCCGCGGGGTCAGTGCTTCACGAGACCGGCAGACTTTGCCTTCTCGAGCTTCGCCTTCTTCAGCGCCTTCTCGCGCTTACCTTCCTTCTGGATGTCGATGAACATCAGGCCGACACCCACGACGAGGACGACATCGGCGACGTTGAACACCGGCCACTCGTGGGTCTTGTAGCGCCACAGGACCATGTCGGTGACGACTCCGTAGTAGATGCGATCGATCAGGTTGCCGACCGCGCCGCCCACCACGAACGCGAGCGCCCAGTGGAGAACCTTCTGGTCGGGCCGGGACTTCTTGAGCATCCACACCATGCCGATCACGGCAGCGACGCCGACGACCGACAGGAAGATCCGCGCGAAGCTCTGGCCGCCGAACAGGCCGAAGGCCGAGCCCGGATTCATCGACAGCCGCCACTCCCAGAACCCTTCGATGAAGTCGACCGCGACTCCGCCACAGCGGTGCGAGGCGATGTCCTCGGGAACCGCGCACACGCCGTTCGGCAGCGTTCCGTGGCCCTTCACCGGCAGCACCGCGCGCGCCCAGATCTTCGTGACCTGATCGGCGATCAGCGACAGGATCGAGACGATCCAGAAGATCTTCCACTTCGCCTTGTCGAGCGCAGTGGGGGCGAGCTTTGCCTCGGTGTCCTTGTTGTCCGCGTCGGCCATCGTCACGCCTTTAACCCGGCGAGTGCCGTGGCGCAACGCTGACAGACGTCGTCCGGCTCCTTGGCGAGCGCGGCGAAGTGCTTCCAGCACCGCTCGCACCGCGGACCCGGGTGCTCGGTGACCTCCACCGTGCTCGCACCCTCGGTGCCGATCGCGACCTCCGAGACGATGAAGAGATCGGCCAGCTCGGCGGCGTACTTCGCCAGGACCAGGACCTCGACCGCGGTCGGGTGAAGCACCAGAGCCGCATCGACCGACTTGCGCTTCTGCGCACGGAACGGCTCGAGCTCCTTGGTCACGCGCTCGCGCCACGCGAGCAGCACCGCGAACTCTGCGATCACCTCGCCGTCCTTCGGATCCACCTTGGCATCCGAGAACGCGGCGAGGTGGACGCTATCGGGATCGCCCGCGCGCTTCGGCATGTACGTCCAGATGTCCTCGGCGGTGAACGACAGGATCGGCGCCGCGAGGGTCGCGATCGCCCGCAGCGCCTCGTACATCACGATCTGCGCGCCGCGCCGCTGCGGCGAGTCGATCGCGTCGGAGTACAGGCGGTCCTTGGTGACGTCGCCGTAGAGCGCCGAGAGATCGACCGTCACGAATTCGACGAGCAAGCGATGCACGACGTGCAGCTCGTACGCCTCGTAGGCCTTGCGCGCGCGCACGATGACGTCATCGAGCCGCGCGAGCACGTAGCGGTCGACGCCGAGCGTCACCGCCGAGCGCACGTGCTTGTTCGGATCGAAGTCCTTGAGGTTGCCGAGGAGGAAGCGCGCCGTGTTGCGCAGCTTGCGATACCACTCGGCGAGACCGCCCTTGCCGTCGTTGCCGTACAGCGTGGTCTGCGAGTACGGGATGTCGCTGCGGAACTCCGTCGACGCGACCCACAGGCGGAACA
>JACCQV010000642.1 GCA_013813945.1 Deltaproteobacteria bacterium
TGCGGACGAGACCGATGCGGTACTGGTTCTCCATCAGCTCACCGACCGCGCGAACGCGGCGGTTACCGAGGTGATCGATGTCGTCGACGACACCGCGACCGTTACGCAGCTCGATCAGGTAGCGGACGGTCTCGAGGATGTCCCGCTTCGTGAGGATCTGAGTCTCGATCTGCTCGTCGATCTTGAACTTGTAGTTGAGCTTCAAGCGACCGACGCGCGACAGGTCGTAGCGCTCGGCATTGAAGAACAGGTTCTGGAACAGGGTCTGCGCCGAGTCGAGCGCCGGCTGATCGCCCGGGCGCAGGCGGCGATAGATCTCCATGACCGCCTCGTCGGGGCCCTGGAGCTTGTCCGTCAGCAGCGTGTTTCTCAGATAGGGGCCGACGTTGAGGTTATCGATGAAGAGAACCTCGACCTTCTCGACGCCGCGATCGCGCAGCTCGTCGAGTTTCGCCTCGGACAGCTCCTCGTTGCACTGCAGGAGCACTTCACCGGTCGAGTCGTCGATGACGTCCTTCGCCGAGACTTTCCCGACGAGCTCGTCCATGTCGATCGGGAGAAGATCGATGCCCGACTCCTGCAGCTTGCGGATCGCACCCTTGGTGAACTTGCGGTTCTTCTTGACGAGGACTTCCTTCGTCTTGGGGTGCTTGATGTCGCGCGTCGCGCGCTGGCCCACGAGGAGCTCGTAGTTGACCTGGCGGCTGTACTTCTTGGACGGCTCGAAGTGGATCGTCTCCGTGTCGTAGAAGTAGTTGAGCAGCTCTTCCGTCGAGTAGCCGAGCGCGCGGAGCAGCACGGTCGCGTGCAGCTTGCGGCGGCGGTCGATGCGGACGAACAGGATGTCCTTGTGGTCGAACTCGAAGTCGAGCCACGAGCCGCGGTACGGGATCACGCGGGCCGAGTACAGGAGCTTGCCGCTCGAGTGGGTCTTGCCCTTGTCATGGTCGAAGAACACGCCCGGCGAGCGGTGAAGCTGCGAGACGATGACGCGCTCGGTACCGTTGATGATGAAGGTGCCGGAGTCGGTCATCAGCGGAATCTCGCCGAAGTAGACCTCCTGCTCCTTCACGTCGCGGATCGACTGGACGCCAGTCTCCTCGTTGACGTCCCACACGACCAATCGGATGACGACCTTGATCGGGGCCGCAAACGTCATGCCGCGGGCGCGGCACTCGTCGACGTCGTACTTCGGCTTCTCGAGGTTGTACGAGACGAACTCGAGAGAGCTGGTCTCGGAGAAGTCCTTGATCGGGAAGACGCTCTTGAACACGCCCTGCAGGCCGATGTCTTCGCGCTTGTCGAGCGTGACGTCGATCTGCAGGAACTTGTCGTAGCTACGCTTCTGGATATCGATCAGATTCGGGATCTCGATGACCTGCTTCAGCTTCGCGAAGGTCTTGCGGGCCCGGAAGTTCTTCTGAATCTGTGACGCCATGGTGCGTGATTCCCCTTGGTGGTCCGAGTCGACGCGGACCTGGGTATGTTGGTGAGCCGCCAAAAAAAAGAGCCGGAAGCCGAAAAGGAAGAAGTGCCAGACCACACCCGATCCCTGCTCAGAGGATCGAGAGTGGTTCCGGCCTTATTTCATGATGCTAGGAGGACGAGTTCCGCGCGCGAGCTCGTCGGTCTGGTACTGACTGCAAACCGCAAACCGGGGCTGCATATAGCACAGCCACAGCGAATGGAAGTGGAAAGTACACGCAAACTCCCGTGCCAATCCGAGGGCTCCCAAATGCCCCGTCAGACCGAGGAGGATCCCCTGCCCTTTACGCCTGCGGGCGGTCGTTCTGATCGAGCTTCTTCGACGCGAACAGGTCGTTGAAGTCGTAGGTGTCGATCTGCTTGGGCCGCGGCAGCACCGGAGACGATGCGGGCGGTGTCACCATCTGCGGCTGAGCCTTCGGCTGAACCGAGGGGGTGTACGTGATGCCCACGTTGTTGATCGCGGGCTTGCGGAACAGCACGAAGGCCAGGAGAGCCACGACGCCAAGAATGATAAGCCAAAGCATGAGCCGCGGGTACCACACGCACCTACCCCAGTGCAACCCCAAATGGGCAGCGCGCAACCGGCTGATAAGAAAAGGAGAGCGGCTCGGGGGCGCGGCGATCAGACCGGGCGCGCCGCCTGCACCGTTCACCGGCTCAACGGGTAGTGGCGAGAGCCGGTGGCCACTGGATCGTGAACATCGTGCCGTCGCGTTCCGAAGAGCTGACGGAGACGCGTGCACCATGGGCGCGGGCGATCTCGCTCACGATGTAGAGGCCCAGCCCCAGGCCCTGCGCTCCACCT
>JACCQV010000643.1 GCA_013813945.1 Deltaproteobacteria bacterium
TCGCTGGGCAGCGTCGGCATCGCTCGCCCTTCCATCCACGGCGGGACCTCGACCCCGGCGATCGCGCAGAACGTCGGCGCGAGATCGATGTGTGAAACGCCAGCGTCGATCTGCGCCGGGGGAACGGCCGCACAGGGAGCAGGGCGCCAGATCGTCGGTACGCGGATCAGCGAGTCCACGTGGTACGGCCCCTTGAACAGCAATCCCAGGTCGCCCTGCAGGTCGCCGTGATCCGACGTGTAGATCACATCGGTTTGCGCATCGACGCCGCGCGCGGCAAGGAATCGAAGGACGCGGCCACACGCCTCGTCGATCAGCTCGTTCTCGACATGGATCATCGCGGTGACCTCGCGCAGCTGGTCGTCTGTCATTCGCGACGGCACGAAGTTGATCGGTCCGCCCTCCGGGTTGCGGAACTCGCCGCGGTACCAGTCGAGCCAGTGGCGCGGGCGCTGTGCGAGCAAGGCCTCGATGCGCTCACGCGAACCCGGATGACCGGACGGCAGCGGTACGTCTCGCCAGTCGATGCGCGCGCGAACTTCATCGAGCGGAGGATCGAACGGATGGTGTGGATCGGGAAAGCTCATCCAGCACAGCCACGGCTCGTCGGTCGGGATCGAGCCGAGCCACGCGACCGTGCGGTCGGCAACCCAGTCCGTGTGGTAGTGCTCGCGCGTTACCCGGTTGTGCGTGACCTCGGGCGCACCCGTGTCGCCACCGCCGACGCCGGTGAGCACCCCGCCGAACCCGCCGAGCTCGTCGCGGTGATGAGTCCACATCCAGTCCGCGTAGTGGTGTCCACCGAGCGGGCCGTGGGTCGCGAGCTCGACGTGCTCGAAGCCGTGCCACGGACCGTGCAGCCCTTCCGCTGCCATCCGGTTCTCCTCGAAGTGCAGCGTTGGATCGAGGTGCGGTTCGAAGTGCGCCTTGCCGACGAGTGCCGTGCGATAGCCCGCAGCACGACGCAGGTGACGCGCGACGCTCGGCGCGTCGGCGGGCAGCGGGACTCCATTGGCGATCACGCCGTGGGTCTGCGGCGACTGGCCGGTGAGCATCGACGCACGCGACGGCATGCAGACGACATTCGGCACGTGGGCCCGGGTGTAGCGGAGCCCGGCCGTCGCGAGCCCATCGAGCACCGGAGTACGCGCGAAGGTTCCACCGTTGACGCGCAGTGCGTCGAACCGCTGCTGATCGACGGTGATGAACAGGATGTTGCGATGTGTTCCGGGCTCGCGCCGCGACCGGCCGCTCTCGAGATCTGCGATCGAGATCCGTCGGCGTTCTTCGTGATTGCTGGTTCGTTGCGCGAGCAGGTCCAGGCCGCGAGTCAGCGAGGCCTGACCGCGCCGCACCATGTACGCGCCGCGGGACACGCCCCGCAGGGCGGCGCTCGACCACCGCTGCACGCTCATCTCCGTTCCATATCATCGAATGAGCCGGACGCGGTGCGGTGTGCCAGTTGCGCACGAAGGTGACCCGAGATTCGCTCGGCGCGATCGTCACTCAACACTCGTTCTATCGCCGCTGCTTCTTCCACGGCCACAGCGCCTTGAGCAGCATCCCGAGCTCGCCGAGCTCGAAACTGTCGGCCGCATCGACGCGGTTCTGGTGCTCGACCTCGAACGCGGACACGGCAGCCCGGCCGCCGCCCAGGACACGCTCGAGCTCGTCGTGATCGAACCAGATGCCGTGCGCCGCACATCGGTCGAGGGGCACGTCACCGAGCTTCACGCTCTCCATCACCACGGGGCATCGAGGACACGGCCGAGGCCCGGGCCCCAGAGGCTTCAGCTGCTGCTCGAGGGCTCGCGTGTCATTGGGGCGTAGCTCGCGCAACAGCTCGCCAAGCTCGTCACTCGTGACCAGAACGGCGGTGCACGGCTCGCACACGAAGCGCCTGCCGCGGGCGTCGAGCGGGCTCCGGCAGGTCGGGCACATCGGGAAGCCGTCACGAAACGTCATGGGCCTGGAGCGTAGCCTGATCGATCAGCGCAGCGGGATCGTCGTGCGCCGGGTTGAGAGCCCGAGTGGTCCTGACTGCCCTTACTGCCGCAAACGAGCAGATCACGTCGCTCTCGAGACGCGTCAAGACTCGCGCAGCTCGGTTAAGCTCGTCGAATGCGCGCCCTTGAATACGCTTGCCTCGTCGTCGCGTGCGCCGGTCTTGTGGCGTGCGGTGGTAGTCCGAAGCAAGAAGGCGCACCCGGCTCCAGTTGCCAGCCCGGTCGCTGCCTCGAGGACATCTCGGCGGTCATCCAGCCACACCGGGCGGCGGCACGAGCCTGTTACGACGCGAAGCCGGGACTCGCTGCGGGCACGATCATCATGAACTTCGAGATCGATCCCGCGGGCGTGGTGACCGAGGCCAGCCAGAGCATGAAGGACGGCCAGCTCGAGGATGTGGAGGTCGTCGAGTGCATCGGGAAGGTGCTCGAAGGGCTGACGTTCGCGCCGAGCACGGACG
This sequence comes from Deltaproteobacteria bacterium, assembly GCA_013813945.1. GTDB lineage: Bacteria > Myxococcota_A > Polyangia > Haliangiales > Haliangiaceae > JABFXX01. Next base: position 2,468 of record JACCQV010000643.1, read on the forward strand.
GGAAGACGACGCGCGCGTATCACGCCTTCGAGTTCGGTCGCAAAGGCCCGCGCGCTCAGTGATCGATCCGGACGGTCGCCATGAGCTCGACGCCGGAGCGTGGCTCGACCAGGTTCGACGTTGTCTAGATCGGCGCAGGCCGATCTCGCTCAGCGTCATCCGATCGTCGGATCCGGTTCAGGGATTCGACGTGACCATGATCGTGCGTGACTGCACGCCGACCATGCGACCGCCCTTGCCGTAGCCGGGATCGAGCACTCCGACGCGTGTCCGGCGCACCTCGATGGTGACCATGCACGTGTCGGCGATCCCGGTGCCCATCCGCTTCATCAGAGTATTCGCGGGCACCGAGAAGCTGCCGGGGTCGCCGGTGACCATGCCCCCCGCGACGTCGATGCAGTCACCCTTCGCCTCCCACGACATCAGGTCCGCGC
>JACCQV010000666.1 GCA_013813945.1 Deltaproteobacteria bacterium
TCGCACGACCCTCCCGTTGGCAGATCTGGCCTCGATCATTCTTCACGGCGTGCGCCGCGATCTACGCCGCCGGGGCTCGCACGACGTGGTCTCGCACGAAGTCGTCGTGAATGATCCGAGAGCGCCGAACGCCCTGGACCGTGAAGGTCAAACGCTATCGGCTGCCGCTGCCGCTGCCGGAGCCGGTGCCGGTGGCCGGTGCATCGAGCTTCGCGAGCGCCTCCTTGGCCTTCGTGAGAGCATCGGGGTTCGCCTGGCCCGGTGGCAGCGAGGACCACAACGTGACGACCTGCTCGCGATACGCGCGCTCCGTCCTCACGTCGCCTTGCTTCGCGGCGATCTCCGCGCGCTGTCCGAGGACGCGTGCCTTGCGAGGACCGTAGGCGAGTGCGATCGCCTTCTCCGTCCACATCGCTGCCTCGGACAGCTTGTCGGCCTTGAGATAGATCGCGCCGAGGCGCGCTGCCGGATCATATTCGCCGGGGAGCTCGCGCGCCGACTTCTCGAGTGCGGGCACCGCGTCCAGTGGACGCCCGAGATACACGTGGACCTCGGCGAGGTGCCAGTTGTAGGTCATCGCTGCCTTCGGGCTCGTGGCCTTCGCGGCCGCATTCGCGAGCATCGCGGCCTGCTTCTCTGCGACCGCGATCGCCTCGGGCTTGAAGCCGGACGTGTCGAGGGCATCGCGCAGGTAGATCATGGCATCGGAGCGATCGTCGACCGAGAGCTGGGATTTCTGATCGTCGACCAGCTTCTGCAGACGCCCGCTCGCCTTGTGGCGGAACGCAGCGGCTCCGTCGGGATCCAGTGGCTCGCGGGTCTTCGCGCAGTCGAGGCCGATTGCCATGAAGTCGGTCGCGCTCGCGGACGTGCCGGTCTCGTCGATGAAGGTCGAGGCGGTGTTCAGGCAGGCCTCGTCATGGCCGCGCTTGCGCATCGTGTGGAGCAGCGAGACCAGGACGTCGGGCTTGCGCACCCATCCGGCGGGCGCCTCGACGAGCGCGGCAGACAGCTCGGTCTCGGCGGTCGCGAGGTCCTTCACGGCAAGAGCGCGCTCGGCGGCGAGCAGGTGCTTGCCTGCACCCTCGACCCCGGTGACCGCCCGTGCACCCGCATCGAGGAACGCATGGAACTGCTCCTTGCTCGCCGCACCGACGTAGCGCGCGAGCACGGCCTCGTCATGCGTGATCACGTAGAACGTCGGCCATGCAGAGAGCGGGAGCTTGTCGACGATCGCCGCATTGACCTCGCGATCGGTATCGATCGCGACGAACACGAAGCGATCGGCGTCCGCCGCGAACGACGGATCCGTGAACACCGTCGTCTGCATCGACAGGCACGTGTGGCACCACGGTGCCCACAGGTCGACGACGAGCGGCAGGTTGCGCGCCTTGGCGCATGCGAGCGCCGCGGGGTAATCGTCCTCGATCCAGCGGAGCGGTCCGTGCACGACCGCCTTTGCACACGCCGGCTCGGTGGTCCTCGCCTTGTCGTCCCGGGCCACCTCCGTGTCCTTGCCTTTGCAGGCAGCCGGGAGGAGCGCGGCGATCACGAGCAGCCGGTACATGCGCACCTGATAGCACGGTCGGATTCCCGAGGATGAGGTAAGGTCCGCGGCCATGTCGTCGCGACCTCCCGAGCAGCCGGAGAAGACCCTCGATCGCATCATCGGCGAGCGACGGGACAAGGCGAGCGCCCTGCGCCAGGGCGGCAACGATCCGTATCGCAATGACATCGGTCCTGCGATCTCGCTGGCCGACGTCCGCGCGCGCTACCTGCCGACCAAGCCGCCCGAAGCTCCGCCGCCCGCGAAGGACGCACCGAAGGAGCCCAAGGACACCACGATCACGCCCGTCGACGGTGCACCGATGCGCGTCGCCGGCCGCGTCATGGCGAAGCGCGGGTTCGGCAAGACCGTGTTCGCCCCGATCCGCGACACCACGGGCGATCTCCAGCTCTACCTCAACGTCGACACCCTGAACGCCGACGACTTCGCGAACATCCTGCCGCAGCTCGACGCGGGCGACATCGTCGCGGCCGAAGGCCCGGCGTTCTGGACCAAGCGCGGTGAGCTGTCGATCCTCGTGACCCGGCTGTGGATCCTGACGAAGTCGCTGCGTCCGCTGCCCGACAAGTGGCATGGCCTCACCGATCTCGAGCAGCGCTATCGCCAGCGCTACGTCGATCTCGCGGTCAGCCCCGACGTTCGCGAGGTCTTCCGCAAGCGGTCGGCGATCGTTCGCGGGATCCGGCGCTTCCTCGATGCGAGGCAGTTCCTCGAGGTCGAGACCCCGATGATGCATCCGATCATCGGCGGTGCTGCAGCGCGACCGTTCGTCACGCACCACAACGCGCTCGACATGAAGTTGTTCATGCGGATCGCACCGGAGCTCTATCTCAAGCGGCTCGTGGTCGGCGGCTTCGATCGCGTCTACGAGATCAACCGCAACTTTCGTAACGAGGGCTTGTCGCGGCAGCACAACCCCGAGTTCACGATGCTCGAGTTCTACCAGGCGTACGCGACCTACACCGACCTCATGGACCTCACCGAGACGATGGTCGGCGAGCTCGCACTCGAGGTGAACGGCAGCACCAAGGTCACGTGGGACGGCGTCGAGATCGAGCTCGCGCCGGGGTGGCGCCGGCTCTCGATCCGCGATGCCGTGCGCGAGCTCGGCGGGATCGGCGAGGCCGATCAGGTGTTCACGGATCCCGTCGTCGCCACCTTGGTCGCGCTCACGCACGGTGTGCCGGCCGCGGATCTCGCACGCGTGCTCCTCGCCGGCGTGCCGTCCGACCAGGCATCGCCGACCGCGCATCCGGAAGCCACCGCGGGCCTCAAGAACGCCGACAAGCGCCGCGACGTGGCACAGGCGATCGTCGCACGCTACGACTCTCCAGAGCAGGCACGCGTGACCGCCGGCCATCTCGGCTATCTGCTGTTCGAGAAGACGGCGGAGTCCAAGCTCGTGCAGCCGACGTTCCTCACCCAGTTCCCGCTCGCGGTTTCGCCGCTCGCTCGGAAAAACGACCAGGACGGGGCATTTTGTGATCGGTTCGAGCTGTTCGTGAATGGCAAGGAGATCGCGAACGGGTTCTCCGAGCTCAACGACCCCGATGATCAACGATCGCGATTCCAGGCCCAGCTCAACGCCAAGGCGGTCGGCGCCGACGAGACCATGGACTACGACGAGGACTACTGCCGTGCGCTCGAGGTCGGGCTTCCTCCGACGGCGGGCGAGGGCATCGGCATCGATCGTCTCGCGATGCTACTCACCGGCGCGGCATCGATCCGCGACGTCATCCTGTTCCCGTTGATGCGGCCGGAGTAACCACCACCGATTCATGTACGACGGCACGTTCAACCCGAAGCGAACCCGCGCGCTCGTCGAGATCGGGACAGGAGTCGCGCTCGTACTACTGGGGGTCATTGCGACCGTCATCACGTATGACGCTGCCGTCCAGTCGGGTGGTCAGACGTACCTCGTGGTGTACGGACCGATCGTCGCGGGGGTGATCGCACTGGTCCGCGGCGTGATCGATCTGTTCTATGTCGAAGGCTTCGGGCGCCGGAAACGGTCCGAGCGCGAAGTCCGCTTGCTTCAACTGGTGATCGGTAGTGGGCTCACGGGGCTGTCGGTCATCGTCGCGCTGACGATGTTCGGGACCAGCTCGTGGGGATTCGGTCTGACCGGCGTCGCGGGGTTCTCGCTCACGATCGGCATCGTCTTGCTCGGGCTGGCTGCGAGCTCACTGGTTCCCTTGGTGAGACCGCACGTCAGCATCGGTCTCGTGAGTGCAGGCGTCGCGCTGATCGCAAAGGTCGTGCGATCGCCCGATCTGTTCGCGCACGCTAGCGTCGCGCGGTTCCTCCTGGATCACGCGATGCTCGTCGTCGGGTTGTGCCTCGTCAGCGATGGAGTGTTCCGCTGGCTCGCGTCGCGGCCCGATCCGGTCTTGAACCTGACCGCGAAGCCGCTCCTGACCCATGACCAGCGCAGGCGCCGCATGGTGATCGAGCTCGGCCTCGGCGGCCTGCTGATCCTCATCGGTACTGCGATCACGATCGTCACGTACGACGACATGGCGTTCACCGGCCGCGGCTACCTCGTCATGTACGGCCCGATCGTGGCCGGGATCCTCGTGATCCTCCGGGCGCTGATGGGCGACTTCAAGTCGTTCGTCGCGTGGCGCTACCTGCTCGTGTTCGAGAGCAAGGTCAGCCGGCGCACGCGTGTCACTGCGGTGATCAGTCTCGTGGTCGCCCTCTACGCCGCGCTCAGCTGGAACCACTACCTCGGCCCGGTCTCGATGCCGCGCTCGCCGCAGCTCGTGTTCGCGCTCGTGTGCTTTCTCGGCATCGTCGTCGCGTGGGGGATCCTCCGGCACTCCAAGCTGGCGTTCGGACTGTTCTGCATCGGTGCCGGCGCGATGCTCGCAGGCTCGGTGGTCAGCGATATCCTTCGCCCCGTCGATCCGGGCGCCTTCCGCCTGATCGAGGAGGACGGAACCGCGGCGCTCCGTCAGATCCTGGGGATCGCGAGCCTCGTCGGTGGCGTGCTCGCGGCGCTCGCGCTGTTCTTCGGGACGCTGCGCGCGTTCTTCACCTTCTTCACGACCGTGCCGATCGGCGGCGTCTGGATCGGCACCGCGGCACTCGTGTGCGTGCTCGCCGTGATGAGCGGGTTCGAGACCGACCTGCGCGAGAAGATCCTCGGCTCCAACGCGCACATCCAGATCACGCGCGAGGACGGCGAGTTCGTCGAGTGGAGGGCGATCAAGGATCGGATCGACCGCATCCCCGGTGTCGTCGCCTCGAGCCCCTACGCGGTCAGCGAGGTCGTGATCGCCGCCCACAACAACGGGATGAACGTCATCATCAAGGGCATCGACCCCGACACCGTCGGAAAGGTCACCGACCTGGTCAACGATCTCGAGGACCCCGAGGCACTGCAGAGGCTCGAGCCGCTGGTCGAGGACAACTCGCGCGATCTCTCGATCCCACAGACACCCCAGAGAGCCGACGTCCTCGATCCGCCGCCGCCGGATATGCCCAATGGCGGAGAGCCGATCGACTTCTCGAGTGGCGGAGCGCCTGATGACTCCGACGCCCCGTTCGGCGGTGACGCTCCGGACATCATCGGAGTCGAAGACAAGACTCCACCGCGCGCCGATGCGACTCCGCGCGCCGATGTCATCGATCCACCCCCGTCCGACATGCTCGAGCCCGAGGAGCCCCCCGTCGACTTCAGCAGCGAAGATGCCGAGCTCCCGATCACCGTGATCGATATTCCGAACGAGCCATCCCTGTCGCGGCGTACGCAATCGTTGCCGGGTGTGCTCGTGGGCCGCGAGCTCGTCAAGCAGACGCACCTCTACACGGGCGAGGAGGTTCGCGTGGTGTCGCCGCTGTCGGATCCGTCGAACCCCGACGCGACCGGAACGCCGATCCCGTTCAACCGCGACTATCGCGTCGCCGGCATCTTCTTCACCGGGATGTACGAGTACGACCTCAAGTACGTCTACGTCACGCTCGACTCGCTGCAGGACTTCCTCGATCGCGGGGACACCATCGATGGCATCGAGGTCCGGATCCAGGACGCCGACGACACCGAGCGCTTCATCCCGACCGACGCTGGCCCGGGGCTGCTTGGAGCGGCACTCGGCCCGGAGTACCGGATCGTCGACTGGCGGGAGCTCAATCGCAGCCTGTTCTCGGCCCTCAAGCTCGAGAAGATCGCGATGTTCCTCGTCCTCGGGATCGTCATCCTGGTCGCCTCGTTCTCGATCGTGGGCAACCTGATCATGGTGGTCGTCGAGAAGGCGCGCGAGATCGCTCTGCTCAAGACGCTCGGCGCCTCGAACTTCGGGACCATGCAGCTGTTCGCGATCCAGGGCCTGATGATCGGCATGATCGGGACCGTGCTCGGTGTGGCGACCGGTCTGCTGGCCTGCTGGGCCGGCAAGCGGTTCGGACTCCCGCTCAACCCGGACGTCTATTACATCGACCGGCTCCCGATTCACGTCGATCCGCAGTCCGTCGCCGCCGCCGCCGCCGCTGGGGTCGTGATCAGTATCCTGGCGACGCTCTACCCGGCGCTGGTCGCGGCCCGGGTCCGACCCGCGGCAGGAATGCGTCACTAGCGTCCTGACTTAGTGAAAATCTATCAACCCTTGCACACCCCCCCGGCGTGAATCCGCCCACTTGTGGGACTCGGGGCGATGGCACGGCGAATGCTCGGCAATGCGCCATGAAGCGCACGTTGCTGGTCGCCGCCCTCCTGATTGCATCCACTGGCGTGGCGAGCGCCGGGCTTTACGGTGGCCTGAGCGTCGGTCCCGGCGCAGCGGTCCAGGACGATATGTTCGATCTCGAGTCACCCGGTCGCGCCGTGCGTTTGCTCGGTGGCTACCGGCTGGGACGGCTATCGGCGGAGGCCTCTGTCTTTGGCAATACGCTGCGCGACTTCGCGAGCCACGACGTCGAGCACCGGCAGGTCGCGCTGCTGGGCAAGTACAACTTCCCCCTCGGGAGCAACTTCGAGCTGTTCGGTCGCGCGGGTCTCCAGCACACGTGGCTGACTCTCCATGAGGGGGGCGGCGGCCACTCGTTCACCGGGAGCGGCATCATCCTCGGACCCGGGGTCGAGTATCGCCTCAACTTCGTCGCCGCCTCCGCGTCGATCCGCCTCGATTACACCATCAGCTACGTCGGCGGTGCCGAGAGCGACACGTACGGCGGCACCGACGATCTGAGCTTCACGTCCGGTCAGTGGATGCTGGGGTTCACAGTCGGGATCTAACGACGTCACGAGGCAACCATTGCAGCGCGGCAATGGTCCCTACGTGCGTTGACACCCGCAGGGCTGCTGAGTAAGTTCCTGCGCCCTTTAGAGAATCCCGTGACCGACGAGCGCGCCGCAGAGCGGCAAGTACCTGCCGCCTCCTCGGCAGCCAGCCCCGGCCCGGAGTCCAGGCTGAGCCCGCGTAGCGGCAAGCGCGGAGCGCGGATCGAGGTCTCCAAGCTCGGCAAGGCGTACCAGCACTCGGGAACGTCGCTGCCGATCCTCGCGGACATCGACCTGACCCTCGAGCCGGGCGACATGGTCGCGGTGGTCGGGGCGTCGGGCGTCGGCAAGTCGACGTTCCTGCAGATCCTCGGGACGCTGGACCTCCCGACGTCCGGGTCGATCAAGTTCGACGGCGAAGAGCTCACGACGATGAGCTCGGGACGCCTCGCAGAGTTCCGCAATCGCAGGATCGGGTTCGTGTTCCAGTTCCATCACCTGCTGCCAGAGTTCACGGCCCTCGAGAACGTGATGATGCCGGCGCTGATCCAGCGGATCGCGATCGACCGCGCGAGGCAGATGGCGCGTGACATCCTCGGCCGCGTCGGGCTGCTGCATCGACTCACGCACCGGCCGAGCGAGCTGTCGGGCGGCGAGCAGCAGCGTGTGGCGCTTGCCCGCGCGATGGTTCTCGAGCCATCCCTGTTGCTCGCGGACGAGCCGACCGGAAACCTCGATCGCTCGACCGGCACCGCGATTCACGAGCTGTTCCTCGAGCTCAACCGCGAGCGCGGCTCGACGCTGCTCGTCGTCACCCACAACCCCGAGCTGGCGCAGCTGATGCCCCGCCGGATGCGGATGGTCGACGGTGGGCGACTGGTGGAGGAGAGTGAGTCGCCTGCGGCGCTCGCGGACGATGCAGCCGCGCGCAAGGCGGCCGGCGCAGCGCAGGATGCCGGCGAGGCCCGCGCCGTTGCAGCGGAGACCGTACTCCCCGAGGCCGCCGCGGCCGATGACGAGGCAGTGTCGTGATGCGTGGTGCCGGAATGGTGCGCTGCTGGATCGTGCTCGCGATCGTGCTGATGTTCGCGGGTGATGTGCTCGCGCAACCGGGGGCGACGCCCGCGCCGCCGCCGCCAGCGCCGCTCAACCTGCAGGGTCGCGCGATCGAGCGCGTGCAGTTCCGTGGCAACCGCAAGGTCGAAGACGATGCGATCCGCGTCCAGCTGCTGTCGAAGCCGGGCACGCTCCTCGATGCCGCGAAGCTCCGCGAGGATCTGCGCGCGATGTGGAAGATGGGCTTCTTCGCCGACATCGACGTCGAGGCCGAGGTCGTCGCGAGCGGCGGCGTGACGCTGACGTTCGCGGTGAAGGAGAAGCCGGCGATCCGCAAGATCCTGATCGCCGGCAACGACGACATGGGGCTCGACAAGATCAACGAGGTCCTCGATCTCGAGCTCGACGCCATCGTCGACATCGGCAAGGTGAAGAAGAACCGCGAGAAGATCGCGGATCTCTACGTCCAGAAGGGCTTCTATCTCGCGACCGTCGACTACGAGGTCAAGCCGGTCAACGAGTCCGAGGTCGACGTGTGGTTCACCGTCGATGAGAAGGCGAAGGTCAAGAT
>JACCQV010000694.1 GCA_013813945.1 Deltaproteobacteria bacterium
AAGTCCTGAGCATTTCGGGCGGCCTCTAGGCCCATTTCGGAACCGTTTGACCGTCGTGTTGTGGTACCCGTGAGGACATCATGAGACGGGTCGTCGTGACGGGTATCGGCATCGTTAGCCCGCTTGGCTGTGACTACGACGAGGCAACTGCGCGCCTCAAGGCGAACGAGCACGGCATCCAGGTGATGCCCGAATGGGCTGCGCACTCGCACTTCTCACCGCGGGTCGCCGCCCCGGTGAACATTCCCAAGGCGATCGAGGTCCCGCACAAGGCCGCGCGCACGATGGGGCGCGTCGCGCAGCTCGCGACCATCGCGACCACGATCGCGGTCGACGACGCCGGCCTGTCCAAGCAGGAGCTGACGAGCGGCGACGTCGCGCTCGCGTACGGCAGCACCCACGGCTCGTCGAAGGCGAACGAGGACTGGGTTCGCAAGCTGCTGGTCCAGGGCGGCTTCCTCGGGATGACAGCGACGACCTATATCAAGTTCATGAGCCACACCACGTCGGCCAACCTCGCGACCCATTTCGGGATCCGCGGCCGCGTGGTCAGCACCGTCGCCGCCTGCGTCAGTGCGAGCCAGGCGATCGGGACCGGCTTCGAGATGATCATGAACGGTGTCTCCGATGCGGTCGTCTGCGGCGGCGCCGAGGAGCTCCACTTCACGCACGCAGCGGTCTTCGACATGCTCCACGCCGCGAGCAAGAACTTCAACACCACCCCCGAGCTCACGCCACGGCCCTTCGATCAGCGGCGCGACGGCCTCGTTGTCGGCGAGGGTGCCGGGACGTTGATCCTCGAGGAGTACGAGCGCGCGAAGAAGCTCGGCAAGAAGATCTACGCCGAGATCATCGGCTACGGCACCAACTGCGACGGCACCCACGTGACGAACCCGTCGTGGGAGGGGATGCGTGGCTCGATGGAGCTCGCACTCAAGTCCGCACGCTGCGGCCCCACCGACATCGACTACGTCAACGCGCACGCGACGGCCACCACCGTCGGCGACATCGCCGAGAGCCGGGCGACGCACACGCTGTTCGGCGACGGCGTGCCCGTCAGCTCGCTCAAGGGACACTTCGGCCACACGCTCGGCGCGTGCGGTGCGATCGAGGCGGCGTTCGTGATCGCGATGATGCGCGACGGCTGGATCGCCCCGACGCGCAACCTCGAGGTGGTCGGTGAAAACTGCGCACCGCTCGACTACGTCAAGGGCGAGGCGCGGGCGAAGACGCTGCGTCGGGTGCTGTGTAACAAGTTCGCGTTCGGCGGCATCAACACCAGTCTTGTCTTCTCGGCCCTCTGAGCACGTGCTGAAAGCCTTCGCCATCAAAGGGCTGGCGCTTGCCGTCGCACTTGCGGCGAGCTGGCTGCTGCCCGGAGGGTGGGCGGCGCTCGCCGTCGTGTTGATCGTGATCGCGACGGTCAGCTTCTTCACGTACGCGATCGTGCACCCGAGCAGCCGGTTCTTCGCGCCCGTGATCAGCCGGCTCGCGGCCGACAAGCAGATCGTCGCGCTCACGTTCGATGACGGGCCGGATCCCGTCTTCACGCCGCGGATCCTCGATGTCCTCGCGCTCCACCAGGCGCGCGCGACGTTCTTCGTGCTCGGCGAGCGCGCCGCGCTATACCCCGAGCTGATCCAGCGCATGCATCGCGAGGGGCACACCGTCGGAACGCATACCCAGCATCACACGTTGCGGTTTCACTTCGGGAGTCCGGCCTACGTCCAGCGCGAGATCGAGGACGCGATCGCCGTGGTCGCGGGCATCCTGCCGACGCAGCCGAAGCTGTTTCGTCCACCGCAGGGTCTGCGCACGCCGTGCTTTGCCTCCGGCTGGCGCAGGACCCGCGGCCTGACCTGCGTGACCTGGTCGGTCCGCGGGCTCGACTCGCTCCAGACCACCGCCGGAAAGATCGTCGCGCGCGTCTCGAAGGGCCTCGAGCCCGGCGCGATCGTCACCTTGCACGACGGCACAGGCCTCGGTGGTGGCACCGATCGCGAGCCCACGCTCTCGGCACTCGGCACCCTGCTCTCCGAGTGCAAGACGCGCGGCTTGCGATGCGTGGCGCTGAGCGACGCAGGGGCCGCGGTGCTCTGATGTCCACCCACGATCCGAACCACCCGCTGTGGCCGTACAAGGCGCGGATCCCCGGCCCGCTGTACTGGCTCTATCGCGGGATGCGCACCGCGGCCGTGGCGTTCTGCTTCGCGGGGTTCTGGACGGGCTGCCTGCTCGTCGGGTGGCTGTGGCTTCCGTGGCTCGTGCTGTGGCCCGGCACCAGCGCGGCCAAGATGGGCCGGGCGCTGCGCGCCGTGCACTGGGGGTTCCGGTTCTTCCACTTCACGATGCACACGTTGCGGCTCTATCACCGGAAGACCCCGTTCAAGGTGCTGCGGCCGAACGGGATCCCGTCCGATACGGCGGCCGTGCTCGTGGCAAACCATCCGACGCTGTGTGACACGACCTCGATCGTGTCGCTGTTTCCCAACGTCGTGGCCGTGGCGCAGCCCGCGTACGCCGCCCATCCGCTCCTCAAGCGCGTGGTTCGCATGTGTGGCTTCGTTCCGGTCGGGATTCATATGATCAAGGAGTGCGAGGAGCGGCTGCGAACCGGCTTCGATGTCCTGATCTTTCCCGAGGGCACGCGCTCGCCCTACGGAGGCGGGATCCAGCCGTTCCATCGCGGCGCTTTCGAGCTCGCGGCTCGCGCGAAGGTTCCCGTCGTGCTGCTCAAGCTGACCTGCACGCCGCCGGCCCTGTCGAAGCGGCTTCCGATCTGGAAGTATTCTGATCGGATGGCGGTGCTGACCATCGAGGCGGTCGAGATGATCCACCCCGCCGATAGCGGGGTCGACAGCCGGACGTGGGCCCGCACGATCGAGCAGCGTTACCGGGAGATGTTGGGATACTCTGCGTCGGCCAGCGAGCTACAATCTGTCGGAGGCGTACCGTGACCACGTCCAGTCTGCATCAAGAGATCAAACAGCTCATCGTCGAAGCCCTCCAGCTCGAAGGCGTGGATCCGGCGACGATCTCCGATTCCGATGCCTTGTTCGGCGCCGGATTGAACCTCGACTCCATCGATGCGCTCGAGCTCGCCACCGCGATCGCGCGCAAGTACGACGTCAAGGTCAGCCAGGACCAGGACACCCGCGACGCCTTTCGGTCGGTGAACCACCTCGCGGAGTTCATCACGATGCAGAAGCGCGGCGCGTCCAGCGGCAGCCCGACCTAGCGCGACCCGCCGCATCGATCGGCCGCGTGCACCTGTCGCGTGCGCTACGCGACGCAGGTCATCAACGTGTGGCTGGCGCCGATCTCGTCATCGGCGCTGACCCGCAGCCCCGCCTTCGGGATGAGCTCGAGGAAGTCCTGCGAGTGGTACATGCGGCTCGTGCCGTTCGCCATGCAGGAGAAGTACAGGCTGGTGCCCTGTACGCAGAGCTCCGCCACGTCATTGGGCTGCCGATCCCAGAATGACTCCATCACGCACAGGCGTCCGCCCGGGGCGAGCGCCGCCCGGCCTCGCTCGAGCAAGCGAACGATGTCTGCTTCGCCGAAGCAGTCGAGGAACTGGCTCATCCAGACGACGTCGAACCCGGTCGGGAACGCGCGATCGTGGTCGAGCAGGTTGAGCGGCACGGTCTTCAGCCGCGATGCGACGCCTGCCGCAGCCGCATTCTGCTGCACGCGGTCGAGCTGCCCGGGGTGATCGAGGACCGTCACCTCGACATCGGGATCCTTGGTGAGGCAGTGAAGCGCCCACTTGCCCGTATTGCCGCCGACGTCGAGTAGACGCGCAGGGCGTGGATCGAACACGCGCGGGAAGGCGAGCGGGAACGCACTGTCCGAGTAGAAGTGATCGAAGGCAAACCAGCT
>JACCQV010000707.1 GCA_013813945.1 Deltaproteobacteria bacterium
CGAGCGGCGTCGGATCCGGTGGCATGGCCTCCAAGGTTGGTTCCGCTCGGATCGTCACGCGTACCGGCGTCCCCGCGATCGTCGCACCGGGGCGCGACCCCGATGTGATCGTCCGCGTGCTTGCGGGGCTCGATGTCGGGACCCTGTTTGTCCCCGGCGCCGCCGTGCTGTCCGCTCGCAAGCACTGGATCGCGTATGGGGCGAAGCCCGAAGGGAAGCTGACGGTCGACGACGGCGCCGCACGAGCCCTGAGGACGGGCGGCAAGAGTCTGCTGCCAGCGGGAATCACCGAGGTCCAGGGTGGCTTCGAGCTCGGCGCAACGGTGAGTGTGATCGCCGACGGGGTCGAAATTGCTCGGGGACTTGTCGCCTACCCTGCCGACGACCTCCGTCGGATCTCTGGCTTGCAATCCGCTGCCATCGAGGCCAGGCTGGGGTACAAGAGCATCGACGAGGCGATCCACCGTGATGATCTCGTGATTCTGTGAGCAGCGCGCTGGCGACAACCGAGCAAGGCCGACCCGAAGACCGGGCCGCCGTGATTCGTAAGGTCGCCGAGACCGCGCGCGCCGCCTCCCGCATCGTGGCGAAGGCGACTTCCGCTCAGCGGACCGCGGCGATCCAGGCGATCGGAGCCGCGATCGAGGCGCACGCCTCCGACATCCTCGCCGCGAATGCCCGCGACCTCGCCGCGGGCGAAGTCGCCGGTCTGTCGGCTGCGATGCTCGACCGCCTGAAGCTCGATCCCAAGCGGGTCGCCGGTCTGGCGCGCGCGGTCGCCGAGGTCGCGGCAGCGCCGGACCTGATCGGCGCCATCGAACGCAGCGAGGTTCGTCCGAACGGACTCGAGGTCTCGCGCGTACGGATCCCGCTCGGCGTGATCGCGATGATCTACGAGGCGCGACCGAACGTGACGACGGATGCGGCCGCGCTCTGCCTCAAGGCCGGCAACGCCTGCATCCTGCGCGGCGGTCGCGAGGCAATCGAGAGCAATCGCGCGCTGCTCGTCGCGGTGCAGCACGGTCTGACGACTGCGGGCCTGCCTGCCGAGGCCGTGCAGCTCGTGCCGATGACGGATCGCGAGGCGATCGCCGATCTGGTCAAGCTCGAGGACCTGATCGACCTCTGCATCCCGCGAGGCGGCGAAGGTCTGATCCGGTACGTCGCCGAGCACGCGCGCGTGCCGGTGATCAAGCACTACAAGGGCGTCTGCCACATCTACGTCCATGCGCCCGGCGACCTCGCCGAGGCCGTCGCGATCGTCGCCAACGCGAAGGTCCAGCGCCCCGGCGTGTGCAACGCCGTCGAGACGGTGCTCGTCGATCGCGCGATCGCGCCGGCGTTCGTGCCGGCCCTAGTCGCGGCCCTCGCGGGCACGGTCGAGCTCCGCGGTGACGACACGGTCCGCCAGCTCGGTGGCCCGAGCGTGCGCGCCGCCAGCGAGGATGACTGGTACGCCGAGTATCTCGATCTCATCCTCGCGGTGCGCGTCGTCGACGGTGTCGACGCCGCGATCGCCCACATCGAGCGCTATGGCTCGAACCACACCGAGTCGATCCTGACCACCGATCGCGAGATTGCGGAACGGTTCGTGCGCGAGGTCGACTCGTCGACGGTCATGATCAACGCGTCCACGCGGTTCGCCGATGGCGGCGAGCTCGGCCTCGGCGCCGAGATCGGGATCTCGACCACACGCCTCCACGCCTACGGCCCGATGGGCGCAGAAGGCCTGACCACCACCAAGTTTGTCGTTCGTGGCAACGGCCACATTCGCACCTGAGGAGCACAAGGCGACGCATGACCCAGAAGAAGAAAACGACGGCGAAGGGGCCAGCCCCGGCGACCAAGGGGAAGGCAAGGCGTACCGCGGAGGACGCGGCGCCGGCTGCACCGCAGAACACCGACGGACTCGAAGGCGCACTGCGCGCCCTCGAGCTCGCACTCGACAAGAAGGCGCTCGAGCCGATCCTGCTCGACGTGCGCGAGCTGTGCTCGTTCTGCAACTATCAGCTCGTGCTGTCGGGGCGCTCGGATCGGCAGGTCGATGCGATCGCAGATGGGATCAGCGCGGGTCTCAAGCTCGACGATATCCGGGTGATCGGCTCCGAGGGAGCTCGCACCGGCCAGTGGGCCCTACTCGACTACGGTGACTTCGTGGTCCACGTGTTCCTGCACTCGGCTCGCGAGCACTACGATCTCGAGGGACTGTGGAACGACGCGCCGCGCGTTCCGATCGATGTCCCGGCCGACGCGCGCATCCCGGCGGGCGAAGCCTACGACGCTGTCTCGTGAAAGTGATCCTGGCCGTCGTCGGACGGCTCAAGGACTCGTACCTCGTCGAGGCCGAAGAGGAGTACCGCAAGCGGCTGCGCCCCCTGTGCACGTTCAGCGTGAGCGAGCACAAGGATGAGGCGGCGCTGCTTGCAGCTCTACCGGCGAACGCCCACCTCTATGCGTTCGACGAGCGCGGAGCTTCGATGACGAGCATCGCGTTCGCGAACGAGGTCCTCAGTGCCGAGCAACAGCACGGTGGTGGCGCGCCGGTGGTGTTCGCAATCGGCGGCGCTGACGGCCACAGTGACGTCCTGCGCAAGCGCGCGAAGAAGCTGATCAGCTTCGGGCAGCTGACGATCGCCCATCGTCTGGTCCGCGTGCTGGTGATCGAGCAGCTCTACCGCGGCCTGTCGATCCTGCGCGGCTCGCCATATCACCGAGAGTGAGCCGATGCGAGCACCGCGTCGATCCCAGATCAAGGCTCGGCGCGGATGATCGTGCCTACGCCGCGATCGGTGAACAGCTCGGCGATCACGTTGTGTGGGGTGCGGCCGTCGATCAGATGCACCGCCTGGACCCCGCCGCCGAGCGCATCGAGGATCGAGGCCACCTTGATCGCCAGCGCAGGATCGATGACGCCCGACTCGATCTTGGCGCGCAGCGTGGTCGGCGTGAGATCGGTGACGAGCTCGCCCGCCTCGATGATGCCGGGCATGTCGGACAGAAAGATCAGCTTGTCCGCACCGATCGCCTTGGCGACGGCGGCGGCGACCGGATCGCCCTTGAGGTTGTAGCTCTGGCCATCGACCCCGAGCCCCACCGGCGAGATCACGGGGATGTACGACTGAGCGAGCAGCGAGTCGAGGAAGGTCTTGTTGACCTCGGTCAGCTCACCGACCTGGCCGAGATCACGGCCGTCCTCGCGGACGACCTTCTTCGCGCGCAGCAGCGCTGCATCGCTCCCCGAGAGCCCGACGGCGTGCGCACCACGCTGGTTGAGCAGCATGACAAGATCCGCATTGATCGCGTCGAGCACGGCTTCGACGGTGTCCATGTCCTCGAGCGAGGTGACGCGCAGCCCGTCGATGAACGTCGACCCGGCGCCGCGCTGCTCGAGCGCCTTCGTGATGTCGGCGGCTCCGCCATGGACGACGACCGGCAACAGGCCGACCTGATGGAGCAACATCACGTCGTCGCAGAACGCGCGCATCTGCCCCGCACGCTGCAAGGTCGCGCCGCCGAACTTGATCACACACCGCCGGCCACGGAACCGCGAGATGTACCCGAGCGCCTCGACCAGCACCGAGCGCTTGAACGAGGGCGTGTAGTTGGTGAGCTTGTCGTCCTTGGCCACGCCGCCGTCCGGCTTCTCGATGATCATCGAGGTGTAGTCGGCGTTGAGCTTGACGTAGTCGTAGGTGAGGTCGCAGCCGTACGCCTTGGCGATGTGGTCGCCTGCGCGCAGCTCGACCAGGATCGCGATCTCGGGATCGCGCAGCTTCGCCTTGATCGCGAGGCGATCGAACGGCACCGGCGCCTTGTCGTAGACGACGACGCCCTGAATGGCGACACGCGCCTGATGTGGATCGATCGGCAGGTCGAGCGTGCCCGCGCGCGCCCCGACAGTCGCGAGGATCCGGCCCCAGTTCGGATCGGCGCCGAAGATCGCAGCCTTGACGAGCGGCGAGCCGCAGATGCTGCGCGCGAGGTCGCGGGCGATGTCGTGCG
>JACCQV010000708.1 GCA_013813945.1 Deltaproteobacteria bacterium
GTCCCCGGCAAGGGCTCGCAGATCCTGATGATCGACCGCCGCTACGCAGTGCTCGTCGGGCGCCGGGACAACGAGGGCTACCTCGCGATCTATGACGTCACGACGGCGAGCGGCGGCATTGTCACTCCCACGCGGCTCAGCACGCCGATCACGCTGCCAGACCTGCGGACCGCGACGATCCTCGACACCGGTACGTCGAAGTACGTCGTGGCGGGCTACCCCGGCGCGATGGTCGACGCCGTGAACGCGGGCAAGGTGCTCGTGTTCCCGCTCAGCCTGACCACCGGCATCGATCCGACGCCGGCGATGACGCTCCACGACGCGCAGCCAGAGACTGCTCAGCAGTTCGGTCGCAGCGTGGCGGTGACCCAGTTCAACGGCAGCAACGTCATCGCGGTCGGTGCCGACAACGAGGTCTTCCTCTACTTCCGCACCCTGCTCTACGACGACACCCGCCAGTAGGACGTCGTGCTGCACTTCTGCCCGGCGTGTCAGCGGACGTTCCCTGAGCCGGGGTTCTGTCCGTTCGATCGCACTGCTCTCGTCGTTCCGCGCACCGCTGCGGACAAGCAGACGATGCTGTCAGAAGCGATGGTCGCGCAGGACGATCCTGCGCAGCACACGCACCTCGAGCAACGACGCGAGACGTTTCCGCTGACCCCGACGCCAGTGCCGGCGCAGACCGACGAGGTCACCGCCGCACGGCCGCGTGCGCCGCTCATCTCCCCTGCGTTCCGCGCGGTGTCCGCATCCGACAGCGCCTCCGAAGCACTCGAGACATTCCGCGCGGTCCACGACCACGAGTACGACAAGCTCGTCGGACAGACGCTCGATGGACGCTACTACGTCGAGAAGAAGATCGGCGAGGGCGGGATGGGCGTCGTGTTCTCCGCGCGGCATGCGGTGATCGAGCGGCCTCTCGCGATCAAGGTGCTCAAGCGCGAGGTCATGCGCGACACCGCGACGATCAAGCGGTTCGTGCAGGAGGCGAAGGCAGCGTCGCGCATCGGCCATCCCAACATCGTCGACGTCACGGATTTTGGCACCACGCCCGACGGCATGACGTACTCGGTGATGGAGTTTGTCTTCGGACAGACGCTCGGGGCCGCGATGCGGGCGGCCGCTCCGTTTCCGCCGCAGCGCTCGATCAAGATCGCCGCGCAGATCGCGCGGGCACTCGGCGCTGCCCACGACAAGGGCATCGTCCACCGCGACCTGAAACCGGAGAACGTGTTCCTCGTCGATCGCGACGGCCGTACCGACTTCGTCAAGATCGTCGATTTCGGCATCGCCAAGGTGGCGCCCCCGGCGGGCGGCGCCGCCGAGCCGCGCCTCACCCGGGCCGGCTCCGTGTTCGGAACGCCCGAGTACATGGCGCCGGAGCAGGCCGCGGGCCGCAGCGACACCGATGGCCGCGTCGACATCTACGCCCTCGGCGTACTCCTCTACGAGATGACGTGCGGACGCGTCCCGCATCGCGCCGACAGCATGGTGCGCACGCTCGCGATGCAGATGCTCGATCCCGTCGAGCCACCGACGAAGGTTCGCCCCGATCTCCACATCCCGGGCGAGCTCGAGGCGATCATTCTCCACGCGCTCGCGAAGAAGCGTGAAGACCGGTACCAGACGATGGGCGAGCTGCTGTCGGCGCTCGAGAAAGTTCAGACCGTGATCGGTCAGAGCCTGACCGGCAATCCCGTCTACGCACTGATGCCGCTGCCACCCGGTGCGGACCCTGGCATCCAGACGGAGCAGCCCGCGGCGCACCTCGCTCCGACGCACCTCCCACCAGGCCCGTCCTCGTCACCGCGATCGAAGTCGCCGACCAACCGCCGGCTCAAGAACGAACCTGAGTTCGTCACCTCGAACGATCACAAGCCACACACCTTCGAGCACGTCTTCACCGACGCTGGCTTGCCCGCGCAGCGCAAGTCGTGGCCCCTCGTGGTGATGGGGCTGCTGGTGCTCGGCGGCGCCGCGACCGCGATCGTCCTCGTGATGGCTCGGCGCAACGCGACCGAGGCACCGCGCGACGCGGGTATCGTCACGGTCGTTGCTGACGCCGCTGCCGTTGTGCAGACCGCCGACGCGCCGCCCCTCGACGCGGAGGTCGTCGTCACGCAGGTCATCGATGCGCCCGGGATCATCGTGCTGGATGTCGATGCGGGCGCCCGGATCCGCCCGCGGCGGGACGGTGGCGGCGTCGCGGCGACGATGCCCGTGACCCCGAATGGGCGCGGCACGATCATGGTGCAGGTGCTGACGAGGCCGGAGGGCGCGACGCTCTACGTCGGCCACGGGTACCGCGGCCCTGGCGGTGCCACCCTCGAAGAGCCGTTCGGAACCAAGCTCGAGGTCCGCTGCACGCAGAAGGGCTACCAGGAGGGCAAGGTGCTGATCCACTTCACCGGCCAGGACGAGGTCGTCCTCTGCACGCTGACGCGGATCAAGCTCTGCATCGACAACATCAAGAACGTGTTCGACGACTGTGAAGTCGATCCGAACGCACCGATGCCGTGAGCGTTCGCAGCCGCTAGTTCCAATGCTGGTCAGTTAAGGTCGTTCGTGCACGTGCACGTGTCACGTGCTCGTACACGTCCACGATCATCGGCAAAGCTTGCTCAGCATGCCGACCACCCGGACCAAGAGCAGCTTGGCCG
>JACCQV010000740.1 GCA_013813945.1 Deltaproteobacteria bacterium
GGCCCGAGCCGCGAGGTCGTGCACTCGATCACCGGCATCTGCTGGTGGTTCGCGGGTGGGCCGCTGACGAGGGCAAACGAACAACCCGTGAGCGCCACGAAACTCAGCCCGACCGCGTATTGCCGCATCAGGTCGCTATAGAATCGCGCGAGCGTGCCGTCAAGAACTCGGTCCATCGCGATCACTATGATTTCCGTCCTCGCGATCGGTGCGGGCTGCGTCTCACCGCAGCTACCACCGCCCGCGCATCCTCCGGCACCGGATCGCTTCGAGCGTGCGGCGAATGCAGATCCGAACGCGCGCAAGAGTGCGGCTGACGAGCTTGTCGGAGATCCCAGCCCGCAAGCCGCGCAGATGCTCGTCGTGCTGCACCAGCGCGACATCGATCCTGCGGTGCGCGCCCATGCGGCAGCCGCGATCGCCGAGCGCCGGGATCCCGATCTCGAGGAGACACTCGAGACCTCCGCCGCGAGCGATCCGGATCCGAACGTGCGAGCTGCTTCCGCCGCTGCGCAGCAGAAGCTGTTTCCGTGGCGAAAGCGTCCCGGCACCGCGGCCGGCCTCGCCCTGCTCTGCCCCGGCTGCGGTCACTTCTACCTCCGGCAGAACAGCACCGCGGTCGCGTACATCGTCGCGCAGGTCGCGCTGTTCGGTAGTGCCGCCGTCCTGCTGCAGGACCAGACGTTCGACATCAACGGCAACGCCACCTCTGCGCGGGTTCCGGTCGCACTCGTGCTCGCTGCCACCGGCCAGAACCTCTTGTTCTACGGAATCTTCGACGCGTATCGCGATGCACGCGTCGGACGCGACGACCTCGGCTACAAGTTCAAGATCTCGCGTGAGAGCCTCGGCGATCTCGCGTCCGCATCGTTTCGGCCGAGCGTGCTCAAGAGTCCGTGGGTCTGGGCAGGTGTCCCGCTCCTGCTCGCGGCCGGCCTCGGCGCGTCGTATCTGGCAGCACCCGACGAGTTCACGGGCTCCAGGTCGATCTTCGAGGTGGATAAGGTCAACGTTTTCGGCAAGCAGCTCAACCGTGGCACCGGCTTCGCCGCGGGCTTCGCCTACTTCGCCTCGCTGTTCACGAGCGTCGGGGTCGGCGAGGAGGCGCTGTTCCGCGGCGTGATCCAGACCGAGATGGAGGAGCGGTTCGGCACGTACGGCGGGCTCGCGATCGCATCCGTGATCTTCGGCTCGGTCCACGTGTTCAACTTCATCAACGATCCGCAGAGCGCTGCGATCGCAGTGCCGGTGATCTCGATCCTCGGGTCGGCGATGGGCCTCGCGTACATCCACACGGACCACAAGCTCGCGACCAGCGTCGCGATGCACTTCTGGTACAACACGCTGCTCAGCGCGGTCGCGTTCGCGGCCGATCCCGAGCATCAGCCGTTCGTCGTCAACTACAACGCCGCGCTCTAGGGGGCCGGTTGCACGACGGTGCTGCCAGTGATGGTGACGTCCGTCTGTGACAGCACCCTGCCGTTGATCGATGTGCCTGCCCCCGAGGTGAAGGCCGTGGCGCCGAGCACGACACCTTCGAGGTGCGCCATCGCGCCGAGGGTCACCGCACCGCTGATCTGCCAGAACACGTTCCTGGGTAGTGCGCCGCCGGTCAGCCGGATGGTCTTGGAAGCGGTCAGGTCGAGAGTTCCGGCGACCTGAAAGATCCAGACATCCGTCGCAGTGCCAGTCAACGTGACATCGATCGGGATCGTGACACCGGTGGTCCACCGATAGACGCCCGGCTCGAGTGTCATCCCACCGAGGTTCCCCGCATTCAGCTCGCCCACACCTGGTGCGCGCTCGGCGGCTTCTGCGTACGCGGCGAGCAGGTCGTTCGTCGCGGTTACCATGACCGCTGGAGTGGGCACGCCATAGTTCGCCGCGTAGACACGCCCGGTCACCTGCGCGGAGGTCGAGAACTGCGTCGACGGATCGGCGATCAACGAGAACCCGGTGATGTAGCTGGCGGCCGCCGGGCTGATCCCCAGGTTGCCCGTGACCGTTGCGCCGGTGCCGCTGATGCTGGCCGCCGCGAGGACCGCGTAGTTGCCTGCCGTCCTCAGGTTCACGGGTGCTCCACCTGGCCCGCTCACCTGATCTCCGGTGAAGCGCCAGACGTACTCTGCCGCCAGAGCGATGCCGAGATCGCTGTTGGCCCCGGTGGTGATCGTCGCCGTGTACGTCGCGCCACGCACGAGATCGACGGCTGGCGTGAACACCACGGTCAAGGCCGCGTAGTGCACCGTGCCGGCGACCGGAACCAGAGAACTGCCATCTGTCAGCGTGAAGGTCGCCGCGGTCAGGGTCGCGGGATCCATCGCTTCGCTGAAGGTCGCGCTGATGGTCTCCCCGAGCGCGACACCGATTTCCCCATCCGCAGGGACGCTCGACAGCACGGTAGGTGTCGTCAGCTCGCTGGAACCATCGCCTGGTGTCAACGAGAACGCGCACGCGACGAGCGTGCACAGCATGATCGAGATCATCTTCATCCGGCCCCCACCACGTGAGGTGCACGCCATGTGCCCCGACGT
Source organism: Deltaproteobacteria bacterium (assembly GCA_013813945.1). Classification (GTDB taxonomy): domain Bacteria; phylum Myxococcota_A; class Polyangia; order Haliangiales; family Haliangiaceae; genus JABFXX01. The sequence continues at coordinate 2,535 of JACCQV010000740.1, forward strand.
CACGCTCTCGCAGGAGGCCTGGAGCGGAGCGCGATCAGGTCATCCGGCCCCAGGGGCGCGAGGGCTCACGTCAGCGGACGTGAGACGTGCGGGAAGCGAGCGAACGCGCTCACGCCGCCGCTTCGGGACGGCTGAACACGTACGCGGTGTCCTCGCGGTCCCACTCGTCGATGGCGGTCGGCTCGACGTTCTCGAACGATTCGATCTCCATCGGCGCTGCGGCGACCGGTGCGACCGGCGCAACGCGGACGATGCGCGGGTACGTGGTGACCGGCGCCGGCTGGTAGGTGATCGACGCGCCGGCAACGGAGGTCGAGCGCGACAGGTAGGCAACGAAGTCGACGCCGACCTTCACGAGCTCCTTGGTCGTCATCGACAGCCCGGCGATCGGGAACATCGACAGCTCCTCGAGATCCGCGTGCTGGTCGTAGAGCCGGATCAGATGGTCGAGCTCGGAGTCCCAGAGGTCGCCCTGGAGCCCACCGATGCGCAGCCGGTTGATCGAGTCCTCGATCGCCGCGTGTTCGGTGCGGGCCTGGGCAACCTCGGTGACGAGACCGTCGATGTCGGCGAACCGCGGGTAGACCACGGCGTGCTCCGCCCGCATGCACGCGATCAGCTTGTTCGCGGCGAGCTGGAACTGGATCAGCGCCAGACCCCGCTGGTCCGACGAGACCGACCTGCGGATGTCGCAGAACAACTCGGTGATCTCGCGCTGCTGCTTGCTGAGGTGCTCGAAGATGGACATCGTCCCTCCACCAAGAGCAATCCGTAGACCAGCCGATCCCGAGGTGTGCGCGGGGGCACGGCCCAGGAGTCGCGGGCTTCCGGCTGATAACACCGAGCGCACTGGCACAAGTGCTCCCGCGCGCAGTGCCCTTCAGTGAAAGTCCCGGCTCTCGACCTCGGCGACCGGCCGCGACAACACAGGCACCCACACCCGCTCGGCGATCAGGTGAACGATGCCCTCCTGGACCTGGAGCCGGCCCGAGATCCCGAGCAGGGACGTCGTCTTGATCACGTGGGCGTACTCGACGAACACCTGCTGCCAGACCACGAGATTGACGAAGCCAGTCTCATCTTCGAGCGTCATGAACACGACCCCGGCCGCCGTCCCGGGCTGCTGGCGGCAGATCACGATGCCGACGTAGTCGACCCGCTGTCCGTCGCGGCCCCGCCCAAGAGTCCGTGCATCGGGCCAGCCCTTCGCGCGCAGCTCCTCGCGCATCGGCGCGAGCGGATGTCCGATTGTCGAGTGATCGCTCGTCGCGTAATCCCAGAAGATCTGGTCGAGCGTGGTCAGCTTCGCAAACTCCGCTTGGCCGTTGACGTCGCCGCCGAGCTCCATGGCATCGCCCTGTCGCGCGATCCACCCGGTCACCTGCCACAGCGCATCGCGCCTCTCGCGCGACAGCTCACCGAGCGCGCCCGCTTCGGCCAGGGACGTGTGGGTCCGCGTTGGCACATGCGCCCGCCGCACGAAATCCTCCACCGACTCGAAGCCCCTCGCCGCTCGCGCCTCGACGATGCGCTTGCCATCAGCGAGCTGCATGCCCTTGATCCAGCGCAGCCCCATCCGTACCGCGAAGCCATAGTCATCGTCGGCCGGTTCCATCGTGCAGTCCCACTCGCTGCGCATCACATCGATCGGCCGCATCTCGAGCCCGTGGCGCTGCGAATCACCGACGATCGTCGCGGGCGAGTAGAACCCCATCGGCTGCGCGTTGAGCAGCGAGCACGTGAACTCCGCCAGGTAGTGCTTGCGCATCCAGCACGTCGCGTACGCGATCAACGCGAAGCTTGCAGCATGAGACTCGGGGAAGCCGTACTCGCCGAAGCCTCGGATCTGCGCGAATACGCGTTCGCCGAACTCGCGCGCGATGCCCTTCTTCTCCATCGCGGCGACCAGGCGCTCGCGGTGCTTCTCGATGCGGCCCGAGCGGCGCCATGCCGCCATGTCGCGTCGCAGCTGATCCGCCTCGCCCGGCGTGTAGTCCGCGGCCACGACGGCGAGCTTCATGACCTGCTCCTGGAACAGCGGCACGCCGAGCGTCTTCTTCAGGACGGGCTCGAGGCACTCGTGCGGATATTCGACGGCCTCGAGACCACGGCGGCGGCGCAGGTACGGATGCACCATGCCGCCCGAGATCGGGCCCGGGCGCACCAGGCTGACCTCGACGACGAGATCGTAGAACGTCCGCGGACGCAGACGCGGCAGCATCGACATCTGCGCACGGCTCTCGATCTGAAAGGTACCGACGGTGTCGGCGGTGCAGATCATGTCGTAGGTCGCCGCGTCCTCGGCGGGGATGGTCGCCATCGTGAAGTCGATGCCGCGGTGAGCGCGCAGCAGATCGAAGCCGAGGTGGAGCTGGTGGAGCGCACCGAGCGCGAGCAAGTCGACCTTGAACAGCGCGAGATCCTCGAGATCGTCCTTGTCCCACTGGATCACGGTGCGGCCGGGCATCGCCGCGTTCTCGATCGGCACGATGTCGTGAACCGGCTCGTGACCCAGGAGGAAGCCGCCCGGGTGAACCGAGAGGTGGCGCGGGAACTCGAGGATCTCGTCGGATAGCCGGGCAAGGTGTTCGAGCGCGGTGCTGCCGTGCTCCTGCAGACCGGCGCGCTCCAGAGCCTCTGGCTCGACGAGGCCGTACATCGACAGGTGCTTCGCGGCGCGATCGAGTGCGGTCTCGGGAATGCCGAGTGCCTTGCCGACATCGCGGACCGCCGAGCGTGGGCGATACCGGATGATGTTGCACACCATCGCGGCGTGATCGCGGCCGTAGACGTTGTAGACGTGCTGGATCACTTCCTCGCGACGCTCGTGCTCGATGTCGAGATCGATATCCGGCGGCTCCGCGCGTTCGCGCGACAGGAAGCGTTCGAACAACAGGCCCATGCGCACCGGGTCGACGGCGGTGATGCCGAGGCAGAAGCACACCGCCGAGTTAGCTGCCGACCCGCGGCCCTGGCACATGATGTCGCGGCGCTGACAGAACGCCACGATCTCGTACATCGTCAGGAAGTAGCCCGGATAGTCGAGCTCCTCGATCACCGCGAGCTCGGCCGCGAGCTGGCGACGGACATTGGATGGGACGTCATCGTTGTAGCGCCACGCTGCGCCGGTATCGACGAGCTTGCGCAGGTGATCGGCCGACGTCGATCCATCGGGCAACCGCTCCGACGGATACCGATAGCGCAGCTCCCCGAGCGTGAACGAGCAGCGCGCAGCGATCTCGAGTGAACGCGCGATCGTCCCCGGCTCGTCGGCGAACAGCCGCATGAATGCATGCGGTGCGCGGAGATCGTGCTCGTCGTTGCCGCGGATCTTCTTGCCGGCCGTCGTCAACGTCACGCCGTGCCGGATGCAGGTCAGGATGTCCTGCAGCGGACGGCGCGCACGCGTGTGATAGAGAACCTCGTTCGCAGCGACGAGCGGGATGCCAGCGGCGACCGAGCGCGCGCGGATGCGAGCCTCGCGCGTCACGTCGTCGGCGCGGCGATGTCGCGTCAGCATCGCGTACAGCCGATCGCCGAACGCATCGCGCAGATCGGAGACCACCGTCGGTGGGGGCTCCGGCTCACCCGCGAGCAAGCTCCCCTCGCCACCCCACAGTGCGATCACGCCGCTCGCGCGCTCGCAGACCTCGCGCCACGCTGCGAGCGACTCGCCCTTGTCACAGCGCCGGCGCGCCGAGGTCAGGAGGCGCATGAGGTTCGCCCAGCCCCCGCGATCGATCGCGAGCAGCACGATGTTCGTGGTGCTCGGCGTCTCATCGATATCGAGAGCAACTTGCCGTGGCTTCGCTCGCTTGGTCCGGCCGCGCCGGCCGAGCGTGACCTGCGGGGTCAGCTCGTCCGTCTCGGCGGACCACCCTGGGCCGCGGCCATGGGCCTCGCCGTGCCCAAGGCCAACCGTCACCGGGGACGAGGCGAGCTGCGAGCCGGGCGCTGCGATCGCGACCTGCGCTCCGCACACGAGCTGGATGCCGAGATCCCGCGCCTTGACGTGCGCGCGGACCATTCCGTAGACGCCATCGCGATCGGTGATCGCGATCGATCCGAGGCCGAGTCGATGCGCTTCCTCGACCAGCTCCTCCGCGTGGCTCGCGCCCTCGAGGAAGGAGAAGTTCGATTTGCACCACAGTGGCGCGTACACTGCACGAGTGTTCAGCTATCGGTATCCCTTGTCAATCCGCCGGGTTGGGGATCTCCTTGCACTCCGGAGCCAAGGTGGGATGAGATGGGAGAGGTCGATGTCGTCGCGTCTCCTCGTTGCCGGTCTCCTGCTCGCTGCGTGTGGCGCACCTGCTGCCCGCCCCGCGCCGGCGATCGGACATACGCGGAACGTACCCGTGCCCCGCGCCACCGTCGCCTCGCCCGCGATCGACGCACCGGAGGCAGAGCGCCCGTCGTGGCTCGAGTCGGCTCCGTCCTCGCGCCGCGTGGTGACCTCGACGTCGATCACGATCCTCGATCAGATCGCGTTCCTCGGTGCGTCCGCGCAGATCGATCCCGTCTCCTACCCGATGCTCGATGCGATCGTCGCGACGCTCGATGGCAATCCGAGCATCCGCGTGATGGAGATCGTCGTGAGCGGCGGTGACGCCCCGGCGCGCTGGCAGCAGGACCTCGGCGATCGCCGCGCCCGGATGATCATGGAGTACCTGATCTATCGCGGTGCCGATCGGGCCCGGCTTCGCGCTCGCGGCGTGCCGAAGGCGACCCAGGTCAGCTCGTTCGTGATCCTGCAGCGAGACTGACGATTTTCAGTCCACTGGAACGATGTTCCACGGTCCGTCACGCCAGGGAGTCATGAAGACCCTGACCACCCTGCTCACGACGCTCGCCCTCGCCACCCCCGCACTGGCGGATAACCTCCCCGACCCAGTCGCCCGTCTGAACGCTCTCGTGGGTACCTGGAAAGGCACGGGTACCCTGGCCATGGGGGGCGCGACCGCCAACATCGCCGGGACCTGGACCTGCAAACGGACTTCCGCAAAGTTCGGCGTTCTGTGCACGGTGAAGATCACCGGCGTTCCCGGTCTGCCGGTCTACGAGGAGACCGATCTGTTCGGCTACGAGCCAGGCTCTGGCACGTATCACTGGGCCTCGGTGACGAACACGGGTGACACTCATGATCACGTCGCGAAAGTGGGGCCGGCGGACGCGACCAAGATCCAGTACGTCTACACCGGCACGGTCGACACGAAGCCGTTCAAGGAGGTGATCGATATGGAGATCCTCACCACCAAGAAGCCTTCCGACACGATGGTGGTGCGCGGCGAGACGTTTATCGGCGGCGCATCGATGAGCGTGATGACGGTCAAGCTCCGCAAGTAGTGTGTTACTGCTTGCGCGATGGACGGTCGCGCACTCGTCGGTCGCCACCGTGAGCTCGGCACCCTCGACGAAGCACTGCGCCGCGGCACCGCCGGTGAGCGTGCGATCGTCATGCTCACCGGAGAGCCCGGGATCGGGAAGACCCGGTTGCTGGAGGAGCTCGCCGCGCGATCCGTCGCTGCTGGCGGCGTCGCGGTGTGGGGTCGGACATGGGAAGTCGGGCTGACGCCGGCGTACTGGCCGTGGATCCAGATCCTCGGCGCACTCGAGACACCTGATGAGCGTGCCCCCTCCCTCGATCAACTCGACGACCGCGCCGATGCGAGCGCGCGGTTGGCTCGGTTCGAGCACGTCGCGAGCTTCCTGCGCCGCCGCGCCAGCACGCAGCTCGTCACGCTGCTCCTCGACGATGTGCACGCGTCAGATCCGTCGTCGCTACAGCTGCTGGAGTACTGCGTTCGCGCGGTCTCCGGCGCCCGGATCGTCATCGGCATCTCGGCACGCGATGGCGATGCCTCGAAAGACGTTGTCACCGCGCTCGGCCGGATCCAGCGCGGATCACATCGGCTGCCGCTCGCACCACTGGACTGCGAAGCAGTCTCGATGCTGGTCGGGTCGCGCGTCGATCCGGCCGCGTCGTCGCGCGTGTGGGAGCTCAGCGAGGGCAACCCGCTGTTCGTCGAGGAGCTGCTCGCGTCCCTCGCGACCGATGGCAACATTCGCCTGCCGCAGGTGTCGAGCGTGCGCTCCGTTATCCGCGATCGCGTCGCCCGCCTCCCCGAGACGACGGGCACCGTGCTCGCCGCGGCGGCCGTGGTCGGGCGCGAGGCCCGCGGCGCGGTGGTCGCCGATATGCTGGGCCTCACCGCGGCCGATCTCGTCACTCGGATTACACCCGCCATGCGGCTCGGGATGGTGGCGGCGGTGAGCGCCGACGGCTACCGGTTCTCTCACGCGCTCGTCGCCGAGGCGCTCGCCGACGAGCTCGATCCGTCGGAGCGCGCGAGGTTGCACCTGCGCGCCGCGCAAGCACTCGAGCGTCGAGGTGGTGGTGAGGCCAGTGCAGTCGCGCATCACCTGCTCGCGGCAGGTCACCTCGCAGCGGAGGCGGCAGTCGGTGCCGCCGAACGCGCGGCAGCTGAAGCGGTCACGCAGCTCGCGTTCGAAGATGCAGCCTCGATGCTCGAGCGCGCGCTCGCCGCACTTCAGCTCGCGGCGCCGGACGATCGACGACGGCGCGCGGTGCTCCTCGCTGCGTGGGCGGAGGCGCTGCAGCACGCGGGACAGCACGCCCGCGCAAGCGAGGTGTGCGATGAGGCCGCAGCCATCGCGCGCAGCATCGGCGACGGTCCACTGCTCGCACGGATCGCGCTCGTTCGCGGCGTCGAGTGGCGGTTCGGTTACTCGAACCCGGTGCTGATCGGTGCGCTCGAAGAAGCCGCCGCCCTTGTCGGCGATGCGCCTGGCCCACTGCGAGCCCGGCTCCTGGCCCGACTTGCCGCGGCGCAGCAGCCCGCCGACGATCCCACGCAACCGGTCGCGCGTGCGCGCCACGCAATTGCACTCGCCCAGCAACTCGTTGGACGCGAGCGCCTCGACGTCATCCACATCGCGATGTCGGCAATGATCGACTACGTCACGCCCGACGAGCTCGAGCCGATCCTCCTCGAAGCTCTCGCGCTCGCAACGGCGGCAGGCGATCGGATGACCACCGTGCACACGTTAGCGCGGCTGTGCTTCGTCGCGCTCAATCGCTGCGACCGCGCCGGCTTCGTCAGCCGGCTCGAGGATCTGCGCGCGCGTTCGAAAGCTCTTGGTCTCGCCCGCTGGCTCGGCACCGTCGAGCTGATGGACTCGCTGCTCGCGGTGATCGACGGCAGGTTC
>JACCQV010000784.1 GCA_013813945.1 Deltaproteobacteria bacterium
CGTTCCCCCGAGTCCCTCCGCGCGGTTGATCGAGGTGTTGAGCTCGCCTGTATCGCAGTCAACGTCGTCGAAGAGCGGCTTCTTCTTGCGCCCTTGCTCGACGACGGTCACCTGGAAGTCGTTGCGAAGTAACGTGCTCACGACCGAACCGCATAGTCCGGCCCCGATGACGACGACTCGCTTCTTCATGACGACTGCTCCATTCGCGTCAATGTAACCACGTCAGCGGGCTGGAGCCTCGTGGGGAGACCGTGAGGACGCCGACCTTTGTGATCACTGTACGAACTTGAGGCCGAACGCGATGCTCGCGGCCGGTGCTTGCGATGCATTGACCTGGCCGAACACCTTCAGCTTCCATAGATTGAGCTGAACGCCGGCGAGGATCCTCGCCGTGAACGGGCTGCCATTGTTCGACCCCGCGGCGGTGATGTCGACGGTGCCCAGATCGCGACCATCCTGGCTCCGCATCACGCCGCTCAGGCTGCTGTCGATGGTGCTTCGTCCGATGGTGAAGTCGAGGCCGGCACCGACGTAGAGCGTCGCGAGCAGGGCGACCCGGATCCCCGTCGTTGCTTCGATCGGCACGGTCACGGCCGTCGAGCTCAGGTCGAGGCGACCGACAGAGTCGAGGGTGACCGGTGCCGTGTTCGAACCACTGCCGACGGAGAAGCTCGTGGACAGCGTGTCGCCATCGCTGCCGAGCTTCCACCGCGTGACCTCGAACCCGGTCGTCAGCGACACGCCGATCCACCGCATGAACGTCCTCGCACCCTCCTCGGCCGATGGCGGAAGTAGCTGGTACTGGAGGTGTGCGCCGGCACTCGTGACGCTGCCATCGAGCTGCTCCGTCGCCGCATTGCGATAGAACCCGTTCGCGTACACGGTCCACCGCGGATGCCGCCACTCGCGCAGGTTCATCCCGATCATGACCGAGAGGTTCGCCGCGATTCCCGCAGTGGGTCGTTGTTCGGAACGGATGTCCTCGTCGCCGGCAGCGGAGACATTTGCAGCGAGCCCGGCGATGAAGCCCTGTGGAGCCGACGCATAGTCAGCGCCGATCCCGCGCGCGGAGAACGACGTCGCGTCCGTGAACGCCTCGAGAAAGTCGGCGATGTTCGCCGTCTGGTAGATGTCATCGACGCGGCCCTTGATCTGCGCCGCGAGGTCCGCGGCCGAGACACCGAGCTGCTGCGCGAGCATGTCTCCTTCAGGGGACAGCCGCACCGTGACCGCCGATTGCGAACGCGCGATCGCGGGCACCGACAACACGATCACCATCACGAGCCAGCGCATGCCGCACCGTGGCAGGCAGGGATACCGCCGGCCAGGTCATGGCCCGTGGTCTCACTCGGATCTCAGATCGCGACGGCGCGAGCGGGAGGGGATCCGTTGGCGGCCTTGTGCGCCGGATCCACCTTCTCCATCGCCACGCGCTTGATGCCCTCGCGAACGCCGACGCGTGGCACCCAGCCGAGCACGTCGCGCGCGCGGTCACTGCCGTAATGGATGCGCGCCAGAGCGGACTTCAGGCGATAGACGCTGATCGGGCTCGGCTTGCCGAGCAGGCGGAGCGGAAGCTCGCTGAGCCGACCCAGCGCGAAGACAACCGCGCGAGGTACGCGAAGGATCCGCTTCTCTCCGCCGGCGAGCGCGAGGACATCGTCCTGGGTGAGAGCCGCTGGATCGACGATCTGGAAGACCTCGCCCTGGGTGATCTTGCGCTCGATCGCCAGCATCACGGCGTCGACGAGGTCGTCGATATAGACCAGCGGCAGCTCGAGCTTGCCGTCGCCGAGAACGAGCCAGCGCCCGCCCACGTCGCGCGCGACGGCACCATTGATCAGGCTGATGCCACCGCCGAAGATCTGCCCGGGGCGCAGGATCACGACCGGCAGTCCGACCTTTGCGGCCGCCGACACGAGCTGCTCCGCCTCGAGCTTCGCCCGAGTGTAGGCACCGCGTTCCTCGGCCCTCGGCTCGAGCTTGACGGTCTCGTCGACCGGCGCAGCGTCCGAGCTTCCGGCCCAGTCGAACACCGACATCGATGAGATGTGGACCAGCTGCTTCACGCCGTGCGTCTTGCACGCGTCGATCACGTGCTGCGTGCCGGCGACGGTGCCGACCTTGTGCTCGGCCCAGCCGCCTTTCATCGCGGCACCGCAATGAATCACGATCTCGGCACCCTTGACCGCCTTGTCGACGGCCACCGGATCACCGAGATCGCCGTGTGCGTACTCGAGCCCGTCCTGCGGCTGGTCCGGGAGCCGGCGAACGAACACGCGCACCTTGTGACCTTCGGCGCGCAGCCGCTTGACGACCGCCTTGCCGAGCGAGCCCGACGCACCGGTGACCACGTACGGGACCGCGTCGGACGAGATCTGTTCGCTCATCGCCGCGCTTCCCGAACGATGGTCTCCGTCCCGTCGACCGGGGAAGGGCTCGTCTGCGTGACAGGGACGATCTGCGGGCTTGCCTTGGAGCGCTCGATCGCGTCGACGGTCTCGCCGATTCGCGCCACCCGCGCCGGCCACGTCTCGTTGCGCATCGACTCGCAGCGCTGCTTGCGCTCGGCGAGCGAGCCCTCGCCCATGGCCTTGTCGAACGCGGCCGAGGTCTCTTCCGCTGTATCGGCGATGTGCGCGAGGTGCTTGAACGGCAGCACCTCGGGCATCGACGTCGAGATCACCGGAACACCTGCGGACAGGTACTCGCGGAGCTTTAGCGGATTGATGAACTTCACGTTGTCGTCGATCCGGTAGGGGATCCAACCCACGTCGAAGCCCTTGCAGTAAGCGGCGAGCTCGTCGTGCTTCTTCTGGCCGAGGAAGTGGACGTTCGGCAGCGCTTCGAGCGCGGCCAGATCGACATGCTTCTGGCCGATCAGCGCGATGTTCACGTCGGGCCGCGCCCGCGCCATGCCCTCGATCAGCTGGTAGTCGATCAGGTTGCGCAGCGTGCCGAAGAAACCGAGCCGCGGCTGCGGGATCCGGGCGAGGTCCGCCGGAATCTGCAGGTCGTCCTGCATCGCGCGCGCGAACGACGCGAAGTTGACGCCATGAGGCGCGAACTGCGTGAGCTTGGAGTGCTGGCTCTTCGAATCGACGAGCGCCTGGCTCGTGCAGAATGTGACGTCGACCTTGGCGAGCAGCCGCTTCTCCGAGGCGATCGTCGCCTGCGCGTCGAGCGCGGTGAACGTCGACCACTCGTCGACGCAATAGTAGACAGCGAGCTTCTCGCCGAGCGTCCCGACGTAGTCGACCGTGTTCGGCAGGAACGTCCACAGCTGGAAGTCCTTGATGCCGAGCTGGTAGCGGAGTGCGCGAATCGTCGCGCGGATGATCTGCTGGTTGATCTTCGTCGCGATCGGGCTGTGGGGCAGAGGGAGCACGAGTGGCGTCGCGACCCATAGATCGTTCTCCACGTTGATCGCGCCCTTCACGAACTCGGTCAGCTTGCGCTTGATCTTGCCGACGTCACGCGCGGACGACATCGATGGACGCCGGGTCCCGAGTGAGTTGAGCCAGAGCACGCGCCGCGTCTTCGCGAGCTCGCGAAGCACGTGGTGGTTCGAGGTGTGGTCCTCGTGCCAGTCCTTGGAGAACGCGATGATCGGCGTGTGCTCGCTCATCAGCTCTCCACGAGGACCGTGCCAGCGACCTTGGAGGCGCCGAGCTGCTCGATGGCCTTGCGCAGATCACGCGTCGTCGACGACCGCGAGCGGACGGCGAGCAGGACGGTGTCAGCGGCATCCGCCATCAGGTTGACGTCCGCCGAGCCGAGCACCGGCGGTGCATCGATCACGATGTGGTCGTAGCCGCCGAGGCGAAGCCGATCGAGTGCGATCGTGAACGCCGGACCATCGAGGAGCTGCGTCTTCTCGATCTTCGGATTGACCGCAGCGACGTGCAGCCAGAGCTGCGGGATATCGATGAAGTTCCACGGCATGTTCGGCTGGTGCCGGTGCGCTGCGAGCTGCTCTGCGAAGCACCACGACGGCAGGAACTTGAAGACACTCGCGAGCTGCGGCCGGCGCAGATGCGTCTCGACGAGGAGGACCTTGGCGCGTCCGCACTCCGCGAGCGCCAGGGCGAGGTTGACTGCGGTCGTCGTCTTGCCGTCGCCGGCGCGCGGGCTGGAGACGACCACGCACTGCGGGCGGCCGACTTCGAGCAGGTGATGGCGCAGCACCCGGAACGACGCGGAGCGCTCGGAGTCGGGATCGATCATCAGCGAGAGGCGCGGATCGGGCCGGCTGTCGGTCGGCAGCGAGTGCTCGGTCAGCCCGATCTCGGGCGGCGGGCCCACGGGACGGGGGCGCTCCTGCGAGGCCTGCACCATCGTCGCGCTGGACGGCTTGCCGAACAGCGCGGCCGCAGTCCTCGGCTCGAGTTGAGCCAGCGGATTCGTGACCACCATCGTCGAGCGAGCGTTGTCGACCGGGATGACATCCGAGGTCGTCATCAACGGCTGGGTCACCATCGGCAGCGGGGCGCCGAGGCCGGGACGGCGATCCGCCGCGCCGGGGATCTGACCCAGGATCTGATTGGGAAGCTTGTTCGCGGTCATGAGGCCCTCTTGGTCGACTTCGTGGTCTTGGCGTTTCCGATCGGCTGGCCACGCTTGATCACCCGGGGCGGTCCGGGCGGGATCACGGCGAGCACCGGGATTCCGAGGTAGTCGAGGTCGGAGCGGCGGTACAGCCGGTCGTCGATCACGGCGAGTCCGACGGCCATGCCGAGGCCGAGCGAGAGAAACAGCACCATGCCGGCGAGCAAGAAGATCGTCTTGCCCGGACCCGACGGGCGCACCGGCTTGAATGCGGGGTCGACGATCGACAGGCGCCCGCCCTGCTCGGCGGCCTTCTGGCTCGCGTCGATCTGCGCACGAAACACGCTGGCTGCGAGCGATTCGACGCGCTCACGCTGCTCGTTGACGTCGCGGCGGAGGTTCGCGTGCTCGGTCTCGAGCTTGACGACCCAGTTGGTGCTCGTGTCGACGGCCGGTGCCTTGCCGGTACCGCCGCTCGCGCGGTGCTGTTCGTTCGAGATCTGGCTCTCGAGAGCCGCGAGCTCCTTCTGCAGCTTCTCGCGATCCTCGGGAGTCGCTGGAGCGACTGCCGTCTCGACCGCCGGCGGGATGGCAGCCTGCGCATGGCGGAGCTTGGTCTGCGCGGCATCGACCTTGGTCTGCGCCTTGATGAATTCGGGGTGCTTGTCGGTGTAACGCGTCCGTGCGTCCTCGAGCTGGCGGTTCGCCTGATTCACCTCGCGCTGTGCTTCGTTGGCTGCTGCCTCGGCGGCGGTGCGTTCGGCGGACGGCGGCGCGACGATCCGGATCGGTGGAGAGTCCGGCGGTGCATCGAGACGCGTCTGGATCCGCTGCCGCTGCCGCTCGAGGGCGTACAGCCGGGTGTTGCCGGTCGCCTTCGGCGTCTTCTCCTTCGCATCGCGGATCGCGCGGATCGACGCGCCCTCGGTGTTCGGCTGGTTCGCATCCTGTGCGAACTCGGGATGGGCCGCGAGGAACTCGGCCAGCTTCTGCTCGCTGGCACGGAGCTCGACGCTCGCCGATTCCTTCTGCGTCGTCGCGAAGTTCACCGTGCGCGCCGCCTGGTCGTTACGTAGGTCTTCGTCCTTCTCCTGGAGCAGCTTGGTCAGCTTCTCGGTGACGGCCTTCGCGCGCGCCGGATCGTCATCCTTGTACGTCACGCGGAAGGCGTTGGCGCCGCGCGCCTCGAACTTCACGCGCTCGCGGAGCTCGTCGATCGCCACGTCGGGGTCAGATTCGTCGGGGAACGGATTGAGCTTCGGATCGTGGACGATCTGCTCGAGCTGCGAGCGCGCGAGCAACAGCTCGCGGTACCGGTCGCCGATGTTGCGCTGCGCGATCTCCTCGCGCGTCGGCGACATCACCTGGGTCTGGATTCGCTCCTGATAGAAAAGCGTTGCCCACGAGACGTAGGTCTTCTCTTTGAACAGCGCGAACGCGAGTGACAGTGCGCCGCCGGCCACGGCGAACACCGCAATGAGCCACCAGTACCGCACCGTCTTGCGACCGAGGTCGACAAGATGCTGCAGTCTGTCGCGAGGAGTTATCGGAGTGAGAGCCATCGCATCACCGAGGATCCGTGAGGGCGAGCCGCACCGCGGGCACGCAGTGAACCGACGTGATCACCAGCGAACGCGGGCAGGTGCCCGAGCACTGGCAGGCCGAGCCGTTCCACGTCGTCGGTATCGTGGATACGGGTGTCGAAAGCGCCGATGAGCAGCGCCGAGACCACGAGGGACCCGGCACCGATAACCGCAAGCAAGAACGCGAGGCTGAACATCGGATGGTCCGGACGATCCGGCCGCCGCTCCTCGACGATCGACATGTCCAGGTCGAGGCCCGCTGCCGCGATCTGGTCATAGACCGCCTCGTTGCTGTTCAGCACGAGCGAGAGCTGGTCCTCGATCGCCTTGGCGCGCTGATCGAGGGCCGTGAGATCGACATGGAGCTGCGAGGCGAGCCCCTGCTTCTTGTCCTTCTGGGCCTGGGCGATCGCGGCCTGCGTCAGTACGACGGCGGTCGTGATGTCCGTCAGCTGCTCGGAGAGCGTCTTGCGAGCGAGTGCGACCTCGCGCGCCACGGCGCCCGTGACCTTCTGGCGCTCGGCCTCGTGGGTCTCGATCGCGAGCGCAGCGATCGCGTGCGCAACCAGGTAGGCA
>JACCQV010000801.1 GCA_013813945.1 Deltaproteobacteria bacterium
CGTCGCAGATGAGCGCGTTCGGCACGATCGTCGGTGGCGACACCAAGATGCGGCAGATGTTCACGCTGCTCGAGGATGTCGCCGCGACGAACGCGACCGTCCTGATCGAGGGCGAGACCGGAACCGGCAAGGAGTTGATCGCCGAGGAAGTGCACAACCACTCGCCGCGCCGCGACGGCCCGTTCGTGGTGTTCGACTGCGGCTCCGTCCCGCGCGAGCTGATCGAATCGATGCTGTTTGGCCACGTCAAGGGCAGCTTCACGGGTGCGATCACGGATCGCCGTGGAGCGTTCGCCGAAGCGCACGGCGGAACGATCTTCCTCGACGAGATCGGCGAGATGGCGATCGACCTCCAGCCGTCGTTGCTGCGCGTGCTCGACAAGCGCGCCGTACGCAAGGTCGGCTCGAACACCTACGAGAAGATCGACGTGCGTGTCGTCGCCGCGACGAACCGCGATCTGCGCGCCGAGGTCGCGAAGAAAGCGTTTCGCGAGGATCTGTATTACCGGCTCGCGGTGATCCGCGTCTCCGTGCCGCCGCTGCGCGAGCGTGGCTCGGACATCCCGCTGTTGATCCAGCACTTCGTCAACAACTTCGGCCCCGGCCTCAACGTCACGACCGAGGACATGGCTCGGCTCGTCCGCCACAGCTGGCCGGGTAACGTTCGCGAGCTGCGCAACGTGATCGAGCGCGCGAGCCTCCTGGCGAAGGGACAGTCGATCAACCTCGAAGATGCGCTCGTCAGCGAGGCAGCGCCGAGCCTCGGGATCCGCACCGATCTCCCGTTCAAGGAGGCGAAGGGTCAGCTCGTCGAGATGTTCGAGCGCGAGTACATCGAAGACCTGATGCGGCGCCACAAGATGAATTTGTCGGCGGCCGCCCGCGAGGCGCAGATCGACCGCAAGCACCTGCGCGAGCTGATCCGCAAGTACGGTCTCGATCCGCGCGCCAAGCTCGACGGCGACGACGAGCCGGCCGAAGATTAGGCGCGACTACTCGATCTTGACGCGGACCGAGAGCCGCGTGTCCTTGACCGTGACGTCGAACTTCTTCCGCGTCTCCGTCACCGCGTCATAGACCTCGACGGTGTGAGCACCGATTTCGGTGTCGATTCGTTCGGTCGGACACATCTGCCCGGTCGGCTTCCCGTCGAGAAACACGTAGTAGCGGTCCTTGTCCTTGCACTTGAGGACCTTGATGCCGGCCGGCCCGCCCGGTGGCGTGACCTCCTTGAGCGGGATCGCAAATGCACCCGCGCCATCGACCTCCGCGATGTACAGCTCGTAGCCAGCGAGCAGCAGCGCGATCGTGTGGCGATCCGCCGACGCGGGGAGCTTGAGCGGGGTGACGCCGGTCTCGGCACCGTCGACATAGACCCGCGCGCCGGCAGGCTTCGAGTCGATCGTCAACGAGTCGCTGGTGGGCGTGGCCGTCGGGCCATCCGGTTTGGCTGCGACGGTCGCAACATCGGGCGCGGCCGCCGCTGCGTCGACGATCTGGGTTGTGGCGGCGTCGGTGGTTGTCGGCACCGCGACTGCGGCATCCGCGGCGCCCACGACCGCCTTGGCGGAGCCGGCCGCATCGGTCGGCGCGGCGGCGACCGTGACCTTCGCGTCGTCCGCGTTGTTTCGCATCACTTGCCAGGCGGCGAACGCCACGCCCCCGGCGGCGAGGAGGCCGAGAGCGACGATCACCGGGATGCGGCTCCGCGATGGCGCGGTCGAGCTCGCGCTCGCCGTCGGTGCAGGCGGGCGGGCGGGCAGAATTCGCGGGGCCGGCTCAGATTCGACCGCCGCGTGGGGTGCCGCGCGTGACGTGGACGGCGGCGCGGGCGGAGGTGCGGACGCCGCGGGCATCGTCTCCGAGCGCGCGGGCGGATGCAGCGGCGGCGGCGCAGTGCCGGGGCGAGTCGTCGATGCGATGAATCCTGGCGGCTTCTGCGGCGCACGACGCCGCGGAACCGGAGTCAGCGCGAGCTGATCCCCGGTCGCGGTTGCGTGGTGCTCCTCCGAGAAATCGTCGAGCACCTCGCTGTCCACCGCGTCCGCGACCAGTGGCTCGACTTCCGTCGTACCGCGCAACGACGCATCGGTGAGCCTCTCGGCGAGGACCGGGGACATCTCGTGGGTCGCGTGATCGCTCGGCCGCTTCGCGCGCGGCTTCGGTGCGCCGATCCCAGGCACGGTCGCATCGAGAAGGCCGGGTCCCTCGCTCCCGAACAGCATCTCCATCTCGAGCTCTGTGTTGCCCGGCTGGCGCGGCGCCGGTGGTGGCGTCAGCGTGCGCGGAATCACCGGATCGGATGTGTGCTGCGACTTGATCAGCGGGATCGTGCCGGGAACCTTCATCTTCGCGATTCCGAGCAGCGTGTTCGAACCACCGGGGTCATCCGCGGCCGCCGGGGCGCTCGCGGTCCTGGCTCCAGCGGCCCCCGGGATCGGTGGCGGC
>JACCQV010000810.1 GCA_013813945.1 Deltaproteobacteria bacterium
GTGCACGCCTCGAGCAGGAGCAGCGCGTGCGAGTCGCGGCGGAGCTCGAGACAAAGCGTGCGCGAAGGGCGGTGGAGGAGGATAAAGAGCGCGCGCGACTTCTCGTGATCGAAGAGGAGCGCCGGGCGCGACTCCTGGTGATCGAAGAGGAGCGCCGAACGCGCCTCGTCGTGATCGAGCGCGAGCGAACCCACGCACTGCGCGTGCGCGGCGAGTACATCGCGTGGCTGGTCGGAACGTGCAGCGCAGATCCTCACCGGCGTGCGCGGCTCGAGGAGGAGCGCATCGAGCGCGAGCGGCTGGTCGTGTTCGAGCGCGAGGAGCGCACGCGACGAACCGAGCTCGAACGCATCGAGCGCACGCGACGCACGGTGGCCGAGCGCGAGGAGCGCACGCGGCGGCTCGAGATCGAGCAGGAACGCGTCGCGCAGGTGAAGCGCGAGCGCGAGCAGACGCAGCTGGAGATCGCGTTCGGCGTGCGCACGCAGCTGAGCAGCTATCTCGTCAACGCCGGTGCACGGTTGCGGCCGCCGCGGCCCGTCGCGCTGGTCGAGGTTGCCGGTACCGCCCCGTTCGACGGCGCGCGCTGGGAGTCCGGAACGTGGTCATGGCTCCAGGGCTCCTGGCAGTGGCGCAAGGGCGGCTGGGTCGACTCGGTGCAGTTCGACGCCGCGGGCGGCGAGTCGTACGTCCGCGCGCCAGCCGCCGTGCGCGAGGTCGAGGCCGCGCCGGTCGTGACCACGACGAGGACCACGGAGGCCGCGACCACCATCGACGTGAACATCCCTGCGGGTGTCACGATCGGTGTCCCCGGCGTGCAGGGCTCGATCTCCATCGGCGTGAAGCCGGCTTCGCGGGCAGCAAGCTCGAAGGTGCGCGACCACCGTCGGCGCGATTCGAAGGATCCGCCCCCCGCGCGCGTGCGCGATCACCGTCGCCGATGATCGTCAGGTGTAGGAGTTTTCCCCGGTTGCCAGACCGCAGGTTCGGCCCAAAGTGTTGCGATGCGTGCGGGGGTGTTGCTCGTTGTCGTGGTGGGCTGTGGTGCACCCGATCGAACACTCAGCAAGGAACAGCTCGGCGAGCTGATCTTCCACGATCCTGATCTGTCAGAGCCGCGCGGCCAGGCATGCGCCGACTGTCACGACCGCAAGCTCGCGTTCAGCGATCCCGAGGACGATCGAACCTCGATGGGCGTTGTCCGTGGCCGCATGGGCGTGCGCAACGCGCTCCTCTCCGGTCACGCCACGCTCGACGAGCAGGAGGCGCGCGGCCTCGCCACCTTCGAAGATCCGGCGCGTGGGAACTGCGCGAGCTGTCACCCGAACCGAACCCACGACGGCACCCCGCCGCTGTTCACCGACTTCTCGTACGCGAACATCGGCGTTCCGAGGTTCGCGGACAATCCATTCTACGAGCTTCCGTCCGTGCTCAACCCGGCCGGCGCCGACTTCATCGATCGTGGCCTCGCGACGACGACCGGCGATCCCGCCCACGTCGGAATGTTCCGCGTGCCGACCCTACGTAACGTCGCAGTCACCGGCCCATTCACCCACAACGGGTACTTCCGCCAGCTCGACGAGCTGATCGCGCACAAGAGTGCCTTCGCGACGAAGTTCCCGCCCGAGGTTCCCGAGACCGTCGACCGCGAGCACTTCGGCACGTCGAGGCTGACGAAGCAGGAGATCGCTGACCTGATCGCGTTCTTGCAAACCTTGACCGATACCTGAGCGTGAGCGGCGCGTCCGAGCCTGGTTGTCGTCGATTTGTTGCGCACCGACCCCGGTCGTGGCCTCGTCTGATCAGGGATGAGGCGACGGATCTATCAGGTGCTGAACTTTTCACGGTCGGATGACCGGGGAGGTCGCGTCGTCAGCATCGCGCTGATGGTCCTGATCGCAGCGAACGTCGTCGCGAGTGTTCTCGAAACCGACGCCGACCTCGCGCAGGGTGCACCGGGCTTCTTCAAGTGGTTCGAGCTGGTCTCGGTCTCGGTGTTCACCCTCGAGTACCTGCTCCGGCTGTGGTCTTGCACCACCGACGCTCGGTTTCGCGGAGCGATTCGCGGCCGGATCCGGTTCGTGCTGTCACCGCTGGCGTTGATCGATCTCGCGTCAATTCTTCCGTTCTTCGTCGGCCTGCTCCTGCCTGGCGTCATCGACCTCAGGTTCCTCCGGGTACTGCGGCTGCTCCGGCTGTTTCGACTGCTCCAGGTTGGGCGTCCCGCGGAGGCACTCGCACTGCTGGTTCGCGTGATCCAGGCGAAGCGAGTCGAGCTCGGCGTCACGCTGGTCGTCGTGCTCGTCGCGATGGTGCTCGCCGCAGGCGCGGTCTTCATGGCGGAGAGCTCGCAGCCGGGGACGCAGTTCACCAGCATCCCGCGTTCGATGTGGTGGAGCATCGTCACCATCACGACGGTCGGCTACGGCGACATGGCACCGACGACGCCGATCGGCCAGATCATCGGCGGCCTCGTCGCGTTCGTCGGAATCTGCTCGCTCGCGCTTCCCGTCGGGATCATCTCGAGTGGCTACATGGAAGAGCTAGCGCTTCGAGGGAAAGGCCGGAGCGTCGCCGCGCCCGAAACTTGCCCGCACTGCGGCGGTTCGACGACCTAGTTGCTCGCGGCAAAGATTCCGCGGATGTCGAGCATGCGCTACTGTGATGCAGCATGGGCGAACGGTTCGGTTCGTACGAGATCTACGAGGAGCTCGGCGCCGGCGGTCTCGCCACCGTGCACCTTGCCCGGACTCGCGCCGTCAAGGAGCCAGTCGCACTCAAGCGGCTGTTTCCGCACATCGCAGACGTCCGCGAGCTGGTCGCCTCCTTCGTCGATGAGGCTCGCCTCGCGCGTCACCTGCGGCATCCCGGGATCGCGCGGGTCTACGAGTTCGGCAAGCTGCGCGGAACCTATTACATCGCGTTCGAGTTCGTTCCGGGTCCGACGCTGTTGCAGCTCAAGGAGCATTGCAGCGAGTTCGTCGGCCGGATCCCCATCATGGTCGTTCTCGAGATCGCGTATCAGCTTTGCGATGCGCTCGATCACGCGCACAACCTGCGAAACGAGCTCGGCCATCCGCTGGGAATCGTCCACCGCGATATCTCGCCATCGAACGTGATCGTCTCGAGCACGGGCCAGGTGAAGCTGATCGACTTCGGGCTCGCGAAGACCAAGCAGTCCTCGGTGCAGAGCCAGGCGGGCGTGATCAAGGGCAAGCTCAACTACGTCGCGCCCGAGTACATCGCCGGCGGCAAGCTCGATGCGCGCTGCGATCTGTGGGCGCTCGGCGTGATGATGTACGAGCTGCTCACCGGGCAGCGGTTGTTCGAGGCGACGGACAACGCGGAGACGCTCGACCGCGTGCGCACGATGCCGATCCCGCCACCGTCGCGCGTGAACCCGGAGGTGCCCGCGAGCGTCGATCAGATCGTGCTGACCGCGCTGGAGCGCGATCCGTATCGGCGGTGGCAGAGCGCGGCGAAGTTTCGCGCGGCGCTCGCGAGCTACGGCGGCACCATGCTGAGCCATCAGCAGCTCGTCTCGTGGGTCGAGTGGGCGTTTTCGCAGAAGCGGCCGCCCGTGCGCGAGGACAGCGGCATCTCCGCGCTGCACGACATCATCCAGAGCAACCAGATCGAAGTGATCGGCGAGCTGCCCGCGATCTCCGAGGCGATGGCGCAGCGGCGGCGCGAGAGTGTCGCCGCGATGCCGATCGGCGCCGCGATGGTGCAGCGCCGCGCGGGGGGCCGCTGGGCGTGGCTCGCGGTCCTGCTCGTCCTCGCGCTCGGCGCCGTGGTGGCGTATCAGCTCGGCGTGTTGTCTTAGCGCTGCATGCCCGGCCAGTCGCCGTCGAAGCCGGGCGCGCGTTCGATCGCGTCGCTGTCGCCCATGACCACCGCGACCACGGTGTAGCCGCCGACGACCGTCGACCAGATCGTCGTCGCATCCGCGGGGTGAACGCGATATCGCGGCAGGTGGGTCGGCATGCCGGGCTCGAAGGACAGGCCGCCGGGCACGACGCTCTCGTCGACGACGAACTCCGCTGCAACAACGCCATCGCGAGCGAGCAGCGCTCTCCGCAGATTGTGCCTCACGCTCCTTTAACGACTGTGCGCGCGTTCCATTCACGTGTGCACGCACGACCAGAACGCAGCCGACAGCAGAATTCCGATCCGAGAACGTGGCATGCCGTTCGCTAAGTTTCTGGCCAATGTCTCGCTGGGTGTACGTGACCGCGTTCGTGATCGCTTGCTCGCGGTCAGAAGAGCCCGTGGCGACGCCGGTGAGCGACGATCGCCGTCCGATCCCGACGCCACGGGCGAACAAGGGCACGCACGTGTCCGGCTGGTGGACCTCGTTCGGTCACGTCACCGAGCCGAGGCGCGCGCGGGGCGTGACCGCACTCGACGAGGTGCCCGACTCGACGTGGTTCACGAACCGCAACACCGTTCGTCCGCTCTCGGCCGCGGAGATCCGGCGCGGACCCGCGCAGCATCGCGCACCGCGCGATGGACAGAAGTGGGTCGTGATCGGGATGAAGCAGACGGGCGTGGCCCTCGGCCTACGCGCCCGCGACGAAGCCGGCGACGCGTTTTTTCTCAAGCTCGATCCGCTGGGTCACGACGAGGTCGAGACCGGCGC
>JACCQV010000835.1 GCA_013813945.1 Deltaproteobacteria bacterium
CCTTGTCACCGGCGAGGATGCCGTGATCGACGAGCAACCGGCCGACGGCGCGGGCGGCGAGCACGCCCGGGCGATCGTTGTCCGGGAAGGGCAGGTTGACCACGTAGCCGCCGGTCGCCCAGATCCACTGCTTCGCGTACACGCGGTAGAGCCGGTCCGGACCCGACACGGCGAGGACGCCGCCATCATCCTCGGGGAAGAATCCGATCGCGGTCGAGCGCGCGAGCACCAGCGCACCTGCATGGATCGCTGCAGACCACCGCGCCTCGGCTTCGGTGCGGCCGGTTCGCGGATCGCTGCGCAGGCTGCCACCAGGGCGAAGCTGATCGTCGATGATCACGGTCGTTCTGCCGCCGCTCGCCGTGGTGGTCGCCGCAGCGAGCCCCGCAGGTCCGCCGCCGATCACGCAGACGTCGATGTCGAGGCGGACCACGTCCGGAAGCTCCGTCGAGGCCTTGTCCGGAAGCTTTCCGAGACCGGACAGCTGGCGGACGACCTTGTTCGCGAGCTTGTTCAGCATCGACGAGCCGGTCATCAGCGTGTGGTGGTCCATGCCGCGCGAGAACAGAAAGTCGACCGCACCGAGCAGATCGATCTCGGCCGACGGGAATGCATTCTGGCCGCTGACCTCGGTACCGGCGAGACAGGGCGCCTGGCACGCGCGGAGGTTCGGGACGCCGCCCAGCCGGACGAGGCAGCCGCTGCAGTGGCCCTCGAAGCAGAAGAACGTACGCGGCCGGTGATACTTCATCGAGCGGGACAGCACCCGGGTACCGCTCGCGAGCGCGGCAGCAGCGATGCTCTCGTCCGCATAGGCGCGGACAGACGTATCCGCGATCCGAACCTCGACCGCCTCGCCCCGTACAGCGTCGTGTCCGGGTAGCCGGCGCGCCACGTGATCTCCATATCACGCTCCACCCGGACAGCCGCCAAATCCGCGTCACTTCATTGCGAAACGCTCGGGGCGTGAGATACCGTTCAGCCTCGAAAAACCAGGGGATCTTCAAATGGCGACACCAACTAGGCCGTGTCCGTATTGCGGCGCAGCAGTCCTGATGAACGCGCCGGCGTGCGGCACGTGTGGACGACCGATGCCGCCCATGCAGCAGGGCGCGCCGAGTGCGGCTCCGGCGAAGACGATGTTCGGCTACGCCGCGCCGATCATTCCGCAGCCCGGACAGGCCCCGCAGCCGGGTCAGCCCGGCCAGCCACCGCAGCCAGGTCGTCCGGGACAGCCCGGCCCCGCAGGACAGGCGCCTCGTCCGGGCGCGCCGCAGCAGGGGTTCGCTCCTCCGCCGCAGCAAGGCTTCGCGCCACCGCCGCAGCAGGGTGGTTTCGGACAGCCGCAGCAGCCCGCTCCATACGGACAGCCGCAGCAGCCGGCGTACGGACAACCGCCGCAGGGCGCGCAGCCGTCGCCATACGGACAGCCGCAGCAACCGGCGTACGGACAACCGGGCGCGCAGCCGTCGCCATACGGACAGCCGCAGCAACCGGCGTATGGACAACCGCCGCAAGGCGCGCAGCCGGCTCCGTATGGTCAGCCGCAGCAGGGTGGTTTCGGCCAGCAGCCGCAGCCTGGATATCCTCCGGCACAGGGCGGCTACGGTCAGCCCCAGCAGGCGCCGAGCGGATATCCGCAGGCGCAGCCGGGCTTCGGTCAACCGGGCGCGGATGTCCCGGGCCCGCTCGATAACATCGCGCGTGGAATCCCTGGTTCTGCGCCGGGCACGGTGTTCGGCTTCCCGGTCGCGCGCCTCCGTGATCCGGGGCTGCAGCGCAAGGCGCTGTTCATCCTCGGAATCGCGCTGCTCGTCTCGCTCGTCGTGCCGGTGATGCTCAGCCCGTTGACCTTCATCTTCGGCGCGCCGGACAAGCTCCGCCCGATCATCTTCCCGATCATCGCCGGTGCTTCATACCTGCTCGTGGCCGCAGCGCCGCCGCACATCCGCGAGAAGGTCCCGCCTGCGGTCCTGCAGTGGCTGCCGTTCGGGATCGCGTTCGTCGGCATCCAGCTCACCGGCATCGGCGTCGGAGCCCTCGCGATCTTCGGCTTCGGTGGCGTCGGCGGAACCTACTACCTCTACACGATCGGCATGGCGATCCTGATCTTCGGCCTGCTCGCGCGTCTCGCGAACCCGACGGATCAGACCGCCCGCATCATCATTGTGGTCGGCGCTGGCTGCCTCGTGATTCCGATGCTCGAGCAGCTGTCGCCTGCGTTCAGCTTCAGCGGCGGCATCTTCGGAATTCTGCACAACCTGCTGTTCCTGATCGTGCTCATGATCGGCGTGTTCTGCATCGCGTTCTTCTTCCCGCCGCAGAAGCTGCCGCCCTCGCTGCAGGCAATCGACGCGCTTGCACCGCTGTTCGTCGCGATCCTGGTCCTGTGGTTGCCGTTGCAGACGATCTTGATCTCGTTCTCGCTCGGCAAGGCGATGCTCGGGTTCACCGGCGCGATCCTGCTGACCGTGCGTGCACTGCTCTGGCTCGTCGCGTACTTCGGAGTGCTGATGCTGACGGCTCCGGCCGCGTACGACGCGATCATGGGCATGGTGAACAAGAAGCCAGGTGCCGGTGGCCCGCCCCAGCAGGGTGGTGGCTACCCGCCGCAGGGTGGTGGTGGCTATCCTCCACAGGGTGGTGGCTACCCCCCGCAGGGTGGCGGCGGCTATCCTCCGCAGGGCGGTGGTGGCTATCCGCCGCAGGGCGGTGGCGGCTATCCGCCGCAAGGCGGCGGCGGCGGCGGCGGCGCCGGCTGGCAGTAAGCCAGGCACTGCGGCTCGTGTGACGGCCCCCTTTGCGGGGCCGTTTTCGTTTCTAGGCTACGATCCGCCCATGCGCGAACGTGGCCTGGAGTTCAAGGTCGGCCTGCTGATCTTGATCTCGACTGCGATCCTCGTCGGCTTCATCTTCATCCTCGGCAACTTCTCGTTGCGCTCCGGCTTCGAGCTCAAGCTCGACTACGACTACATCGGGAGTCTGCAGCAGGGCGCGCCCGTCAAGATCAACGGGATCAAGATGGGGAAGATCCGGAGCGTCGAGTTCATCGGGGGCAAGATCGATCCTGCGGTCAACGCGCGCGTTCAGGTCCGGGTCACCGCATGGGTGGATGATCGTGCGGCCGACTCGATCCGGAGCGATGCCGAGTTCTTCATCAACACGGCCGGCGTGCTCGGCGAGCAGTACCTCGAGATCGTTCCAGGGAAGGACTGGGACAAACCGCCGATCGCCCCGGGCTCGATCATCCATGACAGTCGAGTCAAGAACCCACCGCGCACCGACCTCGTGGTCGCGCGCCTGTACGAGGTGCTCGACGGTGTGTCGAGCGTGCTGCGCGACGACCGCGATGCGATCAAGAACATCCTCTCGAACGGGGCAGGGGCGGTCGCCGAGATCAACAAGCTCCTCTCCGAGAATCGCGCCCAGATCGGTGAGCTGGTCGTCGCGGCATCGGAGCTCGCCCGCGAAGGCAAGGCCACGCTGACGAAGGTCAACGCCGGGCTCGGCGACGGCAAACCGGTGGCGAGCCTGATCGCGAGCGCCGATGCCACGCTCGCGACGGCACGGTCTTCGATGACGGCACTGACTCCGGGCGCGAAGGAGCTCATCACGGACGCGACACGGGTGACCGGTCTCATCACCGAGCCGCGGCTCGTCGGGGTCGACAAGGCGCTACAGAATGCGTCGGTCGCGGCGGGGACTGCCGGCAAGCTGCTCGACAACGCGAACGGCATGGTCACGGATCTGCGCTCGGGCAAGGGGACGGCGGGCGCACTGCTGTCCCGTGACGAGCTGTACAGCGATCTGCGCGAGATGATCCGCGACCTCAAGCGCAATCCTTGGAAGTTCTTCTGGAAGGAATAGCGTGAGCTTGCTCGCCCAGGACGAGCGGATCGCGCAGCGGGTTGGCGCGATCGCGCTGCTCGTGATCGCGGCTTCGATCGCGTTCGTCGTGTTCTTCCTCGATCACCTCGAGCTCGGAACGCCGACGCGGATCCGCGTGTACTTCCATCACAGCGCGGGACTGCGCGAGAAGGCGCCGCTCGTCGTCGCGGGCGTGGCGATCGGCGAGATCGAATCGATCGACACCGTGCCCCACGGCGGCACCAATCCACTCGGCGGTGACGTCGGTTCCGTCGCGACCGTGGCGATCGACGATGGCGAGGCGTGGAAGGTCTCGCGCAAGGCGGAGGTGTTCGTGTCGTCGCGCGGCATGCTCTCGGAGAAGTATCTAGAGGTCGCGCCCCCACCGGGCGACCCCGGCCCTGCCGTGTCCGATGGCGCGGAGCTGCTCGCCGCTGATCCGCCGAGCCTCGATACAGTCCTGCAGCGAACCTGGACGAACATGGCAACGTACCGGCTGTTCGTCGAGCAGGTCCGTCCCGAGCTCGACCTGCTCCGCGGCGAGATCGAGATCCTGCGCGCTCACCTCGCGCCGCTGCCCGACGTCGGTCCCGCGTTCGATGACGGTTCGCAGACGGTCGACCTCGCCACGGCGATCCGTGACGAGTCACTTGGCGGGCAGCTGGGGCTCGATCGGCTTGCGGCGATGATCGGGCGTGCGCAGACGACGCTGACGCAGACCCGCGCGATGCTGGATCTGTTGTCGCCCCGTTCGGCCGAGCTCAGCGCTCAGCTCACGCGTGTCAGCGGACGGCTCGCTGCACAGGACGCCCCGGCACAGCTCGACGCGGTGCTCTCACGTATCCGCGTCGCGATCGACAAGGTCGATCCGTTGCTGGCGACCGTCGCCGACCTCACGGGCCGACTCGCGCGCGGTGAGGGCTCGATGGGCCGCCTGATGAACGATCCCGAGTTCCCCGAAGACGCGAAGGAGCTCGGCAAGATCCTGAAGCGGCGGCCGTGGCGGATCATCGTCAAGCCCATCAATTGATGTGGGCGGCGTTCACTTCAGGCCACAGGCGCCGGCGATCCCCGTAGTTCCTTCGACGTTGTACAGCGTGCTCGACTGCGCATCGAAGCTGCTCACGTGCTTGCCGGCGGCGTCGTAGATGTTGCCGTCGGACGCCTGGAACTTTCCGCACTCCGCGCCGGCGGCGGTGGTGATGACGCCCGTCATCGGATCGAGCTTCGCGAGCACCGCGCCTTGCGTGTTGGTGATCTCGCCCGTCATCGGATCGAGCGTACCCGTGGGCTCGCCGCGCGCGTTGGTCGTCTCCCCCGACATCGGATCGACCTTGCCAGCTTGCGGCCCGGGCGCCGGCGA
This sequence comes from Deltaproteobacteria bacterium, assembly GCA_013813945.1. Lineage (GTDB taxonomy): Bacteria > Myxococcota_A > Polyangia > Haliangiales > Haliangiaceae > JABFXX01. The sequence goes on from JACCQV010000835.1 coordinate 5,231, forward strand.
GCCGCCGCAGGCAACGACCATCGAAAGCACCATGGATCCCAGGATTCGCATCATGCGCGGGACCCTATCATCGACTCGAGCTGCGGCGCCGCGACTACCAGTCGGCCGACCACGACATCGTCCGCATCAGCTCGACGAGCTCCGCGCGCGACGACGCCTCGGCGAGGAGCGTTCCCGTCGGCTGTCCCGATGCGTAATAG
>JACCQV010000447.1 GCA_013813945.1 Deltaproteobacteria bacterium
GCGCCGCACAGTGCGACGGCAGCGCTCTACGCGATCGGCCTAGTCAGTCTCGGGACGGTCGGGCGCGTTCTCGTTGATCTCGTTCGCGTGCGCGGCCTGGGCTGCGGACAGGACCCGGGGCTCGAGCTTGTTCGCATCGAGGACAACCTTGCCATAGTGCACGGCACGAACCGCGTCATGCGGGATGGTGAAGTCACCGGCACCCTCGACGTAGATCACGAGCTCGGTCCTCTGAATCTGCCGCACTGCGCCGATCTCCTCGCCACCGTCCTCGAGAAATACGTGGTCGCCGATCGTCGCTTTCTCGATCATCGCCTGCATGGAGACACCTCGACGCCAACCCGTGCATGCACGGTGCCCGACGTCGTACGAAAACTTCGTTTCAGCGCCAGCCGAGCTCGAGACCTAGATTCGCGCGCACCGCCGCTGCTGCCGGTTCGAAGTCACGTCCCTCCATCATCGCCATCGGCGTGCGCTCGATCGGGATCGCGACCTCGACGGTTCCGAACAGCCGCGCACGATCCGCCATCGGCCATGCGACGCCAAAGCCACCGCCGGCAGCCAGCCACCGCCGATCTTCTTCGACGGCTCCGACCATGCGGGCGATCATCCCGGTCATCTCGCGACGACCAGCCAGCTCGCCGGTCTCGACCAGCAGCCACGCTCGAAGCGGCATCGTCCTCGACGCCCAGCCACCGCGTAGGGTCCACACGTCGAGTCCGAGCTCGACGCGCTCGGGAGCCTGTGCAACGACATACGTCTCCTGCGGCACCCAGCGTCCGAGTCCGAGCTCGAGGAAACGCTCGTCGCGCCGCACGAACACCGCAAGCTCGACACCCATGTTGACGCCGGGCAGGGCGCCGATCCCCGAGAGACCGGTCAGTCGAGCTCCGCCACCCCACAGGGGCACGTCGTCGCTCGGGAACCGTGCGCGCGGCGCTCGCACCGCGATCGTGGGCATGACCGTTCCGGGTGGACGGAGGTCCGCTTCCTCGGCTGCAGCCGTGTTCGCAACGAGCAGCCCGGCGCAGATCACGATCGACTTGCAATTCATGGTCACGGTTTCCTCCTACAAGCCCGCCGGAGCGAGGGTGACACGGCATGCCGCTCCAGGTTGCGCCCCGCGATGGATCAGCTTCGGCGCAGAACGATTCGCCGGAACGGAACCTTCGACTCGTCCTTCTCGACGACGAACCCGTGGCCTGTCGCCCACTCCGTGATGCTGCGACCGTGCCACTGCTCGAGGTAGGGCTCCGTCACGAACTTCGCGAGCACGCGGAAGTAGATGCCCCTCCAGCCGTGCTGGCGCCACAACGTACGGAGGCCATCTCGTACTTGCTCGGGAGATGGTTCGGCGATCACGAGGATCCCGCCGGGGCGCAGTACGCGCCGGACCTCGGCCAGCACGGCGTTCTGCGCTTCGGTCGGCAGCTCGTGGAACAGGAAACACGCACCGACCGCATCGAACCGACCGTCATCGAACGGCGTGCTCTCGGCCAACCCATGCACCAGGTTGAGGGCCGGGTACTCGCGGGCCGCGATCTTCAATTGATAGAGGCTCGCGTCGATCGCCCACACGTCAGGCACTCCGACGCTGGCCATCGCGCCGGCCAGCTTGCCGGATCCGCAGCCGATATCGAGAACGGCGCGGCTGTCCTTCGTCTGCTCCGCCATCCAGATCCGCACCGACGCGACGTGACCGAGCATCGCGCGCTCGAACCCACGCTCGTACCCGTTGGCGAGGACGTGCGAGTAGTAGCCGTTCGGCATGCGGTGGAACTCGCGCAGGAGGTACGCGGGGAGCTCCTCACCGCGCCGGAGCCCCGGCGGCAACACGACGTCTCGTCCGCCGAACAGCAACGTCCGCAAGAAGCGAAAGAACGCACCAATGCGACGGAAGACATAGTCCGGCCAGGCGCGCGGCAACTCGAGATCCGAGGGCGTCAGGACGGCCGGGTCATTGGTCTGTGGACGTGCGGCGGCAACCACCGACGGAATCTAGAACAAACGCGAAGGCTCGCCTAGGGGTGTTGTCGGGGCGGCCCTTCCTGGGGGCGCCATGCTCGAGTGTCGTCCGTCAATGGCAATGTAAACGAGAACTTCGTTCCCTTCCCGACCACGCTCTCGACCCACAGCCGGCCGCCATGCGCCTCGACGTCGCCGAGGACTGGGACCAGGATCACGATGGGCGGCAAAGACTTCGAGCGACTCGCACTCCGCGACTGCGAGATCTCGGCGCACGACGGAGCAGCGTTACGACTCGGTCGCGAGGTCGACCATCAGCTCGTTGCCGAGCACCTCGAGCGCGCTGCGCAGGCTCGGCAGCGAGACGGTCGGCGGCACGAGCAGAAGAGCGCGCGCCACGAACATCGCCTCGCCGGACATCGGCGCGCTGCCGATCGACGACTCGAGCTCGTCGACGTTGACGTCGCGTTCGGCGAGGATCCGCGACACGTCGCGCACGATTCCTGGCCGATCGGCCCCGGTGATGTGGAGACGCACTCGCGCACCGGTCGGAGCCGTCGCAGGCGGTGTCACCGTTCTCGACGAGACCTGAAGGCCAGAGGCTTCGAGCTCGCGCAGGCTCGCGATCAACGAATCAGCTCGGTCCGCATCCATGGTGACGAGCACGATCCCCGCGAACTGGCCTGCGAGGCGGGCGAGCCGGCTGTCTTCCCAGTTCGCGCCCGCGGCGGCGATCCGTTGAGCGAGTGACTCGACCAGTCCGGTGCGATCGGCGCCGATGGCGGTGAGCAGAAGCGTGGTGCGCATGCACGGAGCTTCACACTGCTGCGACCGGGTGTGGGGCTCGGTGCGATCGGAGTGCATCTCGAGACCTCCGGATGCCGGCGCCGCGTCGATCGGAACCCAGGTCTCGAGACCCCGGCGCACCGCCAGAGCACCGCGCGTTCCCCGATACCCAGCTCCAGGAATTTCCATCCCGAACTGTTGGGCTGCAACGCATATACGCGCGCGTCCGGAGCGCCTAGCATGGCGCCAAATGCCTTCATCGTTGTGTGTGAGAAGCCTGGGATTGTCGATGTTGATCGTCACGACGATCAGCTGCGGGCAGAAGCAGGTTGGCGGACCGACCGGGTCGGGCGAGTCCACGACGACGATGATAAACGCCGCCACCGGTGGGTCGGTGATGCTCGAGGGAAGCATCTTGATGGTCCCCCCCGGCGCGCTGGCGACCGATACGGCCATCACGATCACGTCGACGAGCGGCTCGCCTCCCACGACCTTCACGAGCTGGAGCTCGCCGGTCTACAAGTTCGAGCCAGATGGACTCGTGTTTCTCAAACCAGTGCAGGTGACGCTCGCCTTCACGGGCAGTCCGACCGCGCCTGCCGTGCACTGGTCCACATCGAACGGTGGCTTCGAAAATCGAGGCGGGTCCGTCGAAGCGGGCCGCATCACCACAACGGTCACGCACTTCAGCCAGGGGTTTGTCGCCGAGAGCTCGGGCCCGGGCCCTGACGCCGGCGGCTTCATCCCCGACGCTTCGCTGCTCGACGCGGGCATGCCTGACAGCGGCCTCGCCGATGCGAGCTCCCTCGATGCCCCTGGCCTCCCGGACGCCTCCGCGGTCGACGCCGGCTTCAGTGACGCAAGTAGCCCTGATGCCGGCATTCCAGACGCCGCTATTCAGCCCGACGCCGCTCCGTTCGACGCCGCTCCGTTCGACGGCGGCGTGCAGCCCGACGCCGCTCCGTTCGACGCTGCTCCGTTCGACGGGGGTTCGTTCGACGCCTCGCCGTTCGACGCCTCGCCGTTCGACGCCTCGCCGTTCGACGCCTCGCCGTTCGACGCCTCGCCGTTCGACGCCTCGCCGTTCGACGCCTCGCCGTTCGACGCCTCGCCGTTCGACGCC
>JACCQV010000876.1 GCA_013813945.1 Deltaproteobacteria bacterium
GTGTATGGGATCTTCTGCAGCGACGCATCGCGGACCTTCGCGTTCATCATTCCCTGCTTCTCGTCGAACGAGACCCGTACGCCGGCGGCAGCGAGTCGGCTCATCACGCCGCGCGCGTGCTCGTTGCAGCGGTCGGTGACCGTGACGATCGCGACCTGCACGGGTGCGAGCCAGACCGGGAACACACCGGCGAAGTGCTCGATCAAGATCGCGATGAAGCGCTCGAACGAGCCGTAGATCGCACGGTGCAGGACGACCGGGCGGTGATTCTTGCCGTCCTCGCCGACGTAGGTGAGGTCGAAGCGCTCGGGCGCCGCGTAGTCGAGCTGGATCGTGCCGAGCTGCCACTTGCGGCCGATGCTGTCGGAGACATCGAAGTCGATCTTGGGGCCGTAGAACGCGCCGTCGCCCGGCTTGAGCTCGTACTCGAGACCGAGGCTGTCGAGCGCGGACTTGAGGGCCGCCTCGGCGCGATCCCACATCGCATCGTCGCCGATCCGCTGCACGGGACGGGTCGCAAACTTCGCGGCGTACTTGAGGCCGACCGCGTTGTAGACGTGGTCGAGGAGCTTCACGAACTTCTGAACCTCGTCGGCGATCTGATCCTCGCGGCAGTAGATGTGCGCGTCATCCTGCGCGAACTGGCGCACGCGCGTGAGGCCACCGAGCGCTCCCGCCGCTTCGTTGCGGTGGAGGACGTCCTGGGTGTGCAAGCGCATCGGCAGGTCGCGATAGCTCTGCCGCTTGAACCCGAAGTAGAGGTGATGCGACGGACAGTTCATCGGCTTCAGCGAGTAGTGGTGGGGATCCGGATCGCCGGCCGCCTTCGCCTCGCTGTCCTCGACGAGGAACATGTTCTCCTTGTACTTGCCCCAGTGGCCGGAGGTCTCCCACAGGCCCTTGTTGTAGAGCAGCGGCGTCTTGATCTCGACGTAGCCGTTGCCGAGCGCGAGCTGCCGCATGTACGTCGACAGCGTCGTGTAGATCGCCGTTCCCTTCGGGGTCCAGAACGCCGCGCCGGGCGAGTAAGGATGGAAGTGGAAGAGGTCGAGCTCCTTGCCGAGCCGGCGGTGATCGCGCTTCTCGGCTTCCTCGCGCTGCTTGAGCCAGGCGTCGAGCCCCTTCTTGTCGAAGAACGCGGTGCCGTAGATCCGCTGCAGTGACTTGTTGCGGTGATCGCCGCGCCAGTACGCCGCCGACGAGCTCAGGATCTTGATCACGCCAACACGGCCGGTCGAGGGACCGTGGGGGCCCTCGCAGAAGTCGACCCAGTCGCCGTGCTTGTACAGCGTCAGGACGTTCGCGCCCTTGGCGATGATGTCCTCGATGATCTCGACCTTGAACGTCTCGCCCTTCGCGCCGAACAGCTGGCGCGCCTGGTCGGGCGAGACCTCGCTGCGGACGAAGCCGACGTCCGCGGCGACGATCTTGTTCGCTTCCTCCTCGATGCGCGCGAGCTCGTCCTCGGTGAACGGCTGGCCGCGATCGAAGTCGTAGTAGAAGCCGTTCTCGATCGAGGGCCCGATCGTGACCTGCGTGCCCGGGAACAGGCGCTGCACCGCATCCGCGACGATATGTGCGGCGTCGTGCCGGATCGTCTCCAGCGCCTCGGGATTCTTGGTCGTCAAGATCTCGAGCTTCGTGTCCTGATCGATCGTCCGCGAGAGGTCGACCATCGTGCCGTTCGCCTTCGCGAGCACGGCGGCCTTCGCGAGGCCGGGGCCGATCGATTCCCTGACGAAGTCCCCGATCGACGTCCCCGCAGGAACCTGCTTCTGGGTGCCGTCCGGGAGTGTGACTGTGACCAGCGCTGCGCTCATCGAGACCTCTCGGCGGAGCAGTACCACGGAGCGGGGAGGGGGCCACGTTGCGACCGCCCAGGCGGATCGGGTCCCACTTCGCCCTCCGAGGGGCGTTGCTCCTCCCGAGGCTACGAGTTACAACCGGCCCCCTACGTAGGAGCCATCAGAGAACACATGCACATCTGTGACGTCACGCTATGAACGGTCGCCCTCCTGGACGGTTCGACCGCCGCCGCCCTGAAGCGGGTCTTCGCATCAATCACCGCATTCGCGTCCCGGAGATCCGGGTGATCCTCGAGGAAGAGCAGCTCGGCATCATGCCGACGCACGAAGCGCTGCGGCTCGCCGAGGAGAAGGGTCTCGATCTCGTCGAGATCTCGCCGCGCGCGTTCCCGCCTGTCTGCCGGATCATGGATTACGGCAAGTACAAGTACGAGGAAGCGAAGAAGAAGCAGCAGGCTCGCAAGCGCGCTTCCACCGTCGAGACCAAGGAGATCAAGTTCCGCCCGAAGACCGAGGGCCACGACATGGACTTCAAGGTGAAGCACATCCGTCGGTTCCTCGAGGGTGGCAACAAGGTCCGGCTCGCGGTCGTGTTCCGCGGCCGCGAGATCACGCACCCGAAGACCGGCATGAACGTGCTCAATCGCGTGGTCGAGCTGTGCGCCGATATCGCGACGGTCGAGGCGACGCCGAACATGGAAGGCCGTCGCATGATCATGGTGATCGCGCCGAAGCCCGGCGTGGTCCGCAAGGCGCAGGAGGCCAAGAAGGCCGCTGCTGCCCAGGCGCAGGCAGCTCTGGCGGTCAAGAAGGACCAGCCTGGCAAGCAGGCACCCGCGGTCAACGAGCCAGATGAGGACGATGATCTGGACGAGGATCAGATCAACGCGGATATCGACGAGGACGACGACGACGATGCGGCCGAGGGCGACGCGCCTCCGGCCGACGACGCTCCTCCGGCCTAGCCCGGCGTAACCCGGATCGCAGCATCCGACCCCGACGGCCCAGCAGGCGTGCACCTGCTGGGTGCGTCCGTATTGTCCTGAGCTGCAGGCCAACGATTTCAGTCAGTTTGCCGAGGATCTTCCCGGTCCAACGGAGCCGACGCAAAGGGGGGCGAAAGCACTTGTCTCTTTGGCGGCGCTGCGGCATAAGAACCACCCTCCGTACGGCGGAAGTAGCCATGCCCAAGGTCAAGACACATTCAGGCGCCAAGAAGCGGTTCTTCCGCACGGCGACCGGCAAGTTCAAGTTCGCTCATACTTACAAGCGCCACCTGCTCACGGGTCGCCCGAAGAAGATGAAGCGTCAGGCGCGTCAGACCGGCATCGTGCCGCCGGCGCACCATCACCAGATCGAAAAGCTGCTTCCGTACAAGGACTAGTTGCCATGCCCCGCGCTAAACGAGGATTCAAAGCCCGCCGCCGTCGCAACCGTGTGCTCAAGGCGGCCAGTGGCTTCCGTGGCAAGCGGAACAGCTGTCATGCCGTCGCCAACGAGGCGGTTCAGCACGCGTGGATGCACATGTACCGCTCTCGCAAGGTCCGCAAGCGGGACTTCCGCTCGCTCTGGATCATGCGCATCAACGCGGCCTCGCGTGCGCTCGGTCAGAGCTACTCGAAGTTCATCGGCAAGATGAACAACGCGAACATCCAGATCAACCGCAAGATGCTCGCCGAGATCGCGATCAGCGATCCGGTGGCGTTTAAGGCGATCGCAGCGGGTTAGAGAGCTTCGGTCTATCGCAAGATGACGGCGGCTCGAAAGAGTCCGCCGTCTTTTACGTTTCGGGAGCCCATCCATGAGCGCAGCGGAGCTGATCGCAAACCTCGAACGACTCAAGGACGAGTTTCACTCGGCGATCGATCCGCTCGCGGACGAGCAGGCGATCCGTGCCGCGCAGGCGCAGTTCCTCGGCAAGAAGGGGAAGGTCTCCGATGTGATGAAGGAGCTGTCCAAGCTCCCTCCGGCCGACCGACCTGCCGTCGGCGCTGCCGTGAACACGGTGAAGCAGTTCATCGAGAACATGGTCACGCGCCGGCTCGAGGCACTCGTCGCCACGGCCGCGAAGGCGGACCTCGGCCGCTCGTTCGACGTCACGCTGCCGGCCCGGCCGGTCGGCGGCGGGCACCTCCACATCCTGACCCAGGTGCGGCGCGAGGCCGTGC
>JACCQV010000878.1 GCA_013813945.1 Deltaproteobacteria bacterium
CGGCTTTGGACGCCAAAGTCGTCCCAGACGGCGACGTACGAACGGTCTGAATGGTTGGATTCGCACCAACGGCCCCGCGGATCCGAACCGCGTACTCTCCTGCTGAGCTACATCCAGAGAAGCCGTGCCCTAAGGCTCGAGATGACTCGAGCGGCTTTCACACCACACGGCGGCCCGATCGTTCGTGAGAACGAACAGGCGAAACAAGAAACACAGCGCGCGTGAACGGGGATCGACCTCGAGGGAAGCGCCGAAGGCGCGTTCCCCGAAGAGGCTCGACGGGCCACGCGCGAAGCGCGTCGAGATCGCGAAGCGAGCTCGGTGCCCGAAGGGCACGGCCTGAGGAGAACCGTCGCGCCCGCGGATATGAACCGCGGCGGTGCCCTGCACGAGCTGCGGAATCCGTGGCGGGAGTTGCACCCGCGTTGTTCGGCTTGAAAAACCGAGGTCCTGCTGCTGGACGACACGGACAGAAAGGTCGGGCCCAAGGCGACCAGCGCTCGCACGCGTTCACAAGCGTCGGGTGGGAACGCTGGTGGGTGAACGCTGCGGTCGAGCGAGAGCTCGAAGTCGCGCCGCCTGGCCCGATGAGTATCCGTGGCGGGAGTTGCACCCGCGTAGCCGGTTCGAGAAACCGGTGAACTGACTGCTGTTCGACACGGACAGGAGAGAGAACCTGCGGACAAAGGTTGGAATCGAAGTGGCGCCCCGTGAGGGCCGCCGCCGCCCAGACGCGATTGCTCGCGCCGGGCACGCAATGAGCTCCAGCCGAAGCCGGGCCTGCCACTCGATCACCTTGCGGTGATGTTGCGACAGAGGAGCCTGCTGCTTCGCTCGCCACGGTTACCCGTGGGTCGCTACCTTGAGGCCGTTATAGGTACGGTAATCGACGCCGTCGGCCCGCAGAAAACACTCGCGAGATCGGTTGGGTTCGAACCAACGCCCATCCGGTTAACAACCGGCCGCTCAACCACCTGAGCTTCGATCTCAAATACCGGCGAGGACACCGAGGTATCCTCGTCGGCAGCGGTCGCGGGCCGCGCCTTCGCTCAGCGTGCAGTGATTGATCAGATCACATTGCGCGAGCAAAGTCGGCAATGACCGGCGGAGTCGACGTGTCGAAACCGACCACATCGACCATACCGGCGTCGTTCGGGTCAGCAATGCTGAATCCGTTCGACGTCATTCCGACCACGACCAGCTTGGCCGGAATTCCCCGTGCGTCTCGGTACGCCCGCAGAGCCTGCGCAGGGTGCACGCTACCTGCCCAGGTCTCGTTGTCGGTGTAGACACAAAACGTGTCCACATCGACGCGGTGCTTCTGCGCCCAGAACATCGGAAGGGAGCAGTCGGTGCCTCCCATCGGCAGTGCCTCGATCGCACTCACGACATCGTCCAGCCGCTGACGCGGCGAGATCGACAGCGTGGTGATGCCCGAATCACCGCCACCCCACTTGCCCCCGTACCCGACCGCCGCCGAGGTGAACGCGACGAACGTGTGCTCACGCTCCGTCGCGGCCGTGACGAGTGCCATCGCTGCACTTGCCACACGCGGCGTCAGGTTCGGAACGCCGGCAACGACGCCGGTCCCCATCGAGCCCGAGACATCGAGTGCGAGCAGCATGCGCTTGCCCGCCGGCTCGACGATCCCGAAGCTCGCGTAGAACGCGGCGTCGAGAGCGTCGACGATCGACGCCACCGGCTCCCACGTTCCCGAGCCCCGCACGCCGCGCCCCGACTTGTACGTCATGAGCGCCGAGAGCACGGCGATCGGGTGGACCCGCGCCTTCTTCAGGCGCTGCGGGTCGCGCAATGCCGCCGCGATGGTCTTCGCTGCCGCCGACTGCGACGTCACCAGCCCGACGCGAGTCATCGTCGCGAGGTTCCGGATCATCGCCGTCATCGGCATCGCCTCGAGCAGCGCCTCCCAGACTTCCGGGAACGTCAGCCACTGCGTGGGAACGCACTCGCGCGGGATGCGCCGCTCACGGATGAGCTTTGCCCCGGCGACCACGTCATCCATCTTGTTGAGCTTGGTCATCGCGACGATCAGGGCGCACGCCGGATCTTCGGCCGCGCCGTCGGGCAGCTCGCCCTTGACCGCCCACGCGAACAGGCGGTCATGCGAGGGCGACGCAGCGCGCGGGTGCGCGAGGCGAAGCAGGTCTCGGTTCGACCAGCCATCGCGAGCCTGGTACTTGGCGAGCTGGAACG
>JACCQV010000883.1 GCA_013813945.1 Deltaproteobacteria bacterium
GGCGGGCAAGCAGCGGCGCGCACTGAGCGTGCTGCAGGGCGGCGCGGCGTGAATTGTTCGTGGGAACTTTTCCCGAACCTGAGTTCCCACGGAGCTGTTCCCACCGCTCGTCTGCTCGCGCCGAAAACAAAACAACCGACCTTTCGGTCGGTTGCGTCGTGCGCGAAGGGGGACTCGAACCCCCACACGGTTAAGTACTAGCACCTCAAGCTAGCGCGTCTACCAATTCCGCCATCCGCGCATTCAGTTGTAAAAAAACGGAGGTAACAGGTAGCGCCGTGGGTCGTCCCTGTCAAGCGCTGCCGCCTGGTGCATAGTACCGGACCGTGGCGTACTCGCCGAGTCAACCCAGCCCGGCGGCCCCGCTCTCACGCGCCACGCTCGTGATCGGCCTCTACGGCGGGATGGCAATCGTGGCGCTCCTCATCGGCGCTGGTCGTGGCAACCCGGACATCTACCGGGTGGGTACCGCGCCGTCCTGGCTCCTGCTCGGAGGACCGGCGATCGGCGCCGGCGTGGGCCTGTCGATCGTGGGGCTGACCCGCGTTGCGACCCGTCACTTCCAGTGGGCGAAGGACCTCCACAACAGCTTTCGCGACCTGCTGGGACCGCTGACGGGCAAGGAGATCGTCATCCTGGCGCTGGCGAGCTCGATCGGGGAGGAGCTGCTGTTCCGTGGGGCGCTGTTGCCCTGGCTCGGACTCGTGGTCCAGGCCGTGGTGTTCGCACTGCTGCATGTCGGACCCGGCAAACGGTTCTTGCCGTGGACGCTGTCCGCGTTCGTCCTCGGCGCCGGGTTCGGCGCCCTGGCGCAGTACACCGGCAACCTCGGGGGCCCGATCGCGGCCCACTTCATGATCAACTTCTTGAACCTGCGGTTCATCGTCGGACGTCCGGCCGGTTCCGCCGTTTAGTTGCTCCGCTCGTCGGTGGGTGCCTAGTTTCAGGCATGCATCCGCTGACTCGGTTCGCGCTGACCGTCGCCGCCTGGTTCACGCTGAGCTTCGTCATCGGGTTCGCCGTGATGGGGATCGCCCGCGCGGACGAGACCTCGGCGACCGACAAGCTACGGATCCTGTACTCGACGCGGTTCACGTTCACCGAGGATGGCGTGCCGCTGATCACCGTGGAGATCATGGGCAAGCGGAAGGACGTCAAGCTGCGTGCGAAGAGCGGCATCGTCGTCCGTCCCGACGGGGTGAGCGGCTCGGCGATCGAGGCAGATGGTAGCGAGGCGTGGTCGATCACCGCAGAGAACACCAAGCCGGCCGTGATCCATGACTGGACCGTGGTCGAGACGCTGCAGCCCGAGGATACCGGTGGCATCACCGCGGCGATGGCCCGCTGGAAAGAGCGTGGGTTCGAGCCGCGCACGTTCGAGATCGGGACCGTGTTCGGCGTCGACGGCGAGGTGATCGATACGCGCGAGATGCGCATCGCGATCGATCCGGTCGCTGCCGGCAAGGGCACCGCCCGCGCGGCCGAGCTCGGCAAGCGGTTCGGAATCCCGACCCAGATCCACCAGGAGCTCGTGCGTCGACCAGCGGGGATGATCGTGGCGCGCTCGGGCGGAGCGACGATCCGGAACCCCTCGGTGCTGTGGTTCACCGCGAAGAAGTCGAGCGAGACGCTGACCGTCGAGGATGTGCCGACCGGAACCGGCGGTTCTCAGCTCGACACCGGAACCGAGGATCGCCGCTACTGGGGCGCCGTCTACGTCACCTTCGATCGCGATGGCTCGCTGCTCGTCGCGAATGCGGTACCCGAGGACAAGCTGCTCGCGGGTCTGGTCCCGGCCGAGATGTACCCGGATGCACCGCCACAGGCCCTCGAGGCACAAGCGATCGCGGCGCGCACCGAGCTGCTCCAGAAGATCGGGCGCCGCAATCTGACCGACCCGTTCCTGCTCTGTTCGACGCAGCAGTGTCAGGTCTACGCGGGCGCCGGCAAGGAGGATCCACGGACCACGAGAGCGGTCGAGAAGACTCGTGGCGTCGTGCTGCTCCGGGATGGTGGCGGACTCGTGGACATCCGGTACAGCGCGTCCTGTGGCGGCCATACCGAGGATAACGATCACATCTGGGGCGGCGATCCGGATCCGTCACTGCGCGGCCGCACCGACGATCCCAAGGGCGGGATGTCGCGGGTCACCGCGGAGAATCTCGATGCGTTCCTCGACGGCGGCGGTGACTCGTGGTGCAGCAAGGGGAAGCTGGGCAAGGGGCGGTTCCGGTGGACCGAGAAGCTGCGCGCCGACGATCTGGGCGCGCGCGTCGCGATCGACTACCCCGAGGTCGGGCGGATCAAGGATCTGATCGCGAAGAAGCGCGGCGTGTCGGGTCGCATCGGCGCGCTCACGATCAAGGGTGACAAGGGTTCGGTCGATGTCGTCGGCGATCTCAAGATTCGCCGCCTCCTCGGTGGCCTGAAGTCGACGCTGTTCGAGGTCACCCGCGAAGGCGACATGTTCGTGTTTCGCGGCGCGGGCTTCGGCCATGGCGTCGGCATGTGTCAGATGGGGGCGATCGGAATGGCGACGGCCGGCAAGACGCACGACAAGATCCTCGGCCACTACTACCGCGGCACGCACCTGCACCGCCTGTACTGAGGTTAGAACCGACCGAGAATCGTCACGCCCGCGGAATCCTGGCCGACGAACGGAACGACTCCGCGCTCCTTGCGCGAGCGGACGAGCAGCACCACGGCGGGAACGGCGAGGATTGCGCCGACCCCGAACGTCGCGCCGGCGATCCACGTGAACGTCTTGCGCCGGGCTAGGCGGTCCATCACGTCAGTGTAGAAGTGCTGCTCGCTCTCCTCGATCTCCTTCTCCAACTGGTAGCCGTCGTTGATCGCTGCGATCC
>JACCQV010000885.1 GCA_013813945.1 Deltaproteobacteria bacterium
CCGCTGGCCTCGAGCTGCGCGGAGATCGGTTCCGCGACCGCGACCTCAATGACACGGAGGCGATGCAGATCGGCACCCGCGTCGGAGGTGCGTTGCTCGCCGGCTTCGATCTGTCCCTTGCCCCCGAGCTCGTCGTCACACCCGCATTCCGGCTCGATGCGCTGCGCTCGCAACCGACGCCGATGTCCGGCACCGTGACTGTCGAGGAGCTCGCGCCGCGCTGGGATGTCGTGCCGAGCCCGCGGCTGTCGGCGCGATCGCTCGTGACCTCCGACGTCGCGATCAAAGGCAGTGCCGGCTGGTATGCGCGGTTGCCGACGCTGCTCGAGGTGTTCGGCAATCGCGGCTACATTGTCGGTACGCCCGACCTCGAGCCGGAGCGCGGACCGTCCGTGGATCTCGGGGCCGTGTGGGCGCCCGAGAAGGCGCTGGGCGAGGTCGACCGGATCCTCGTCGCAGGAAATCTGTTCGCGAACCGCGCACACGACACGATCGCGATCATCAACTACGCAGGCTTCGTCGCGCGCGCGGAGAACATCGGGACGACCCAGGGCTACGGAGCCGAGCTCGTCGCATCGGGGCGGCTCGCGAAGACCGTGAGTGTGACCGCCAGCTACACGCGACTCGTGACGGAGCAGATCTCGAACGACGTGAGCGTCGACGGCAAGGCTGTCCCACGCCGGCCCGGTCACGTGCTCTACGCGCGCACCGATGTCGTCCGGACGCTCGCGGGCCGCGTCGCAGCCGTGTGGCTCGACGGCACCTGGCAGGCCGAGAGTGCGCTCGACGCAGCGAACCGCGCACGCGTTCCAGGTCGCCTGCTGCTCGGCAGCGGAGCTCGCGTCGAGATCGCCGGCGGCCTCGCGGTTGCGATCTCGATCACGAACCTTACCGATGACCGGGTCGCGTATGTGCCGCTCGATCCGGCTCCGTCACCGGCGTTGACCCAGACCCCGACGCCGCTCACGGATGTCGCGGGCTTCCCACTTCCTGGCCGCAGCTATTATCTGTCACTAGACTGGACGCACTGAACCCCCGAGGTCCCCATGAAGAAGATCATCGCGCTCTGCATCCTCGCCGCCTGTGGCGACAACATCGACCCGCCCGGTCCTCCGGTGGATTCGAGCCTCGACGCCGCGCCGCCCGCAGTCCGCGCAGTCGTGGTCACGCCGTCGAACAACTTCACGCCGGGCCAGCCCGGGATCCTGTCGGTCCTCGACATGCAGACCCGCCAGGTGACGATCGGTGCCGGTCCGGCGATGGCGGTCGGTAGCGACCCGGTGCTGCGCAAGTACGGCAACGAGCTGTTCATCGTCAATCGCGCCGAGAACAACATCACCATCCTCGACGCCGGCGACCTCCACCTGGTCGAACAGATCGGCACGGGTGCGGGAACGAACCCGCAGGACGTCGCGGTGATCGGTTCGAAGCTGTACGTCGCGACGTTCGGTAACAAAGGCATGGTCGAGCTCACGCGCGGGAGCACGGCGACGATCGAGTTTGACCTCATCGTCGACGACCCCGACGGCAAGCCGAATTGCCACTCGGTGTACCTGGTCAATGATGATCTCTACGTGTCGTGCGGGCTCCTCGACGACACCAACGCCCAGCTGCCGCCGCGCGGCGCGGGCAGAATCTACGTCGTCGATCCCGTGACCCGGATGATCACGCGATCGATCACGCTCGACAATGCGAACCCGATCGGCCTGCTCGAGCAGATCACGGAGCACGCGCCGAACGCCGGCGATCTCGTGATCCCGAGCGTCAACTTCGCGACCGGTGCCGGCTGTATCGAGCGCGTCACCGTCGGCGCGAACGCCGCGTCCGCCGGCTGCATGGTGACCAACGCGCAGCTCGGCAACTTTGCGAGCCGCGTCGGCTTCTACACCCCACAGTTCACCGGCCCGGTGACGGGCTCCGCGATCGTGATCCCACAGGTGATGTACGCGGTCGTGCCGAAGCCGACGTTCGATGGATCGAACCTGCGGCGCTGGTACTTCAGCGACATGACCCTCGACCCGAGCCCCGTCAACGCGACCACGCACTCGATCGTCGATGTCGCCGTGTGCCCGGGTGCTGACGGTGAGCTCGTGATGAGCGATGCGCCGGCATCACCCGCCGCGGGTGCGGGCGGTCTTCGCGTCTTCGCACCGAATGACACGAGCGCACCGCTTCCGGTCGGGCTGAAGCCGGCGTCGTCGCACGGCCTCGTCTGCTACTGACGACGCAGTTGCTGGAGCATGTCCGTCGCAGCACCTGCCAGTGGTGCGCACGGATGCTGTCGACGATCGTGCGCAGCTCAGCCCGGCGACGGGCAGAACCGCTCGACGAGATCCACGAGGTCGCGCAGGCTCACCGGCTTCTTGACGTGCGCTGCCACCTGCATCTTCGCCGCAGTCTCCTCGACATCACGGAACGCGGAGATCACGATCACCGGGATCGGTGACAGGTTCGGATCGCGCAGCTGTTCCTCGCGGAACGTTGGCCCGTCCATGACCGGCATCATCAGGTCTAGCAAGATCAGGCACGGGTGAACCGAGGAGGCGCGCAGCTGTGCGAGCGCCTCGTTACCGTTGGCAGCGCCGGTCGCCGCGTGCCCGTTCTCCTCGAGGATTTCGATCATGGCCTCCCGGATGTCGGGATCGTCGTCCACGACGAGTACGTGATGAGACATCGGTGAACCCATCATACCGGGTCGCACACTCGGGACAACTTCGTGAGGGGCTACTGGGCCTTGAAGGTCATCGCGTCGAGCCCGTGGCGCTGCAGGAGGCGACGAAAGTTCGTTCGATCGAGGACGGCGAGCCGGGCGGCCTCCGAGACCGACCCCTTCGCTCGCTCCATGGTCGAGACGAGGTAGCGCTTCTCGAACGCCGCACCCGCCTGGCGCTTCGCCTCGGTGAGCGGCTGCGGGTGTCCGTTCGCGGAACCATCGCTGTGCGTGGGCGGCGCGGATCCCCGCGTGATGGTGGCGGGCAATGACTCATGGCCGATCACGTCACTGTGGTGCAGCGCGCTCGCGTGCTCCATCGCGTTCTCGAGCTCGCGAACGTTTCCCGGCCACGCGTAGCTGCTCATCGCCTCGAGGGCGTCGGGTGACAGGCTCGGCGCCTTCTCGCCGCCGTGCTTCTTCAGGAAGTGCGCGGCGAGCAGCGGCAGATCATCGAGGCGATCGCGCAACGGCGGCACCTGGAGCACCACGACGTTGAGCCGGTAGAACAGATCCTCGCGGAACTTGCCTTGCTCGACGGCGGTGGTGAGGTCGACGTCGGTCGCCGCGATCACGCGGGCATCGACCTTGCGCTCGCTGCCGCCACCGACGGGCCGGACCTCGCTCTCCTGCAGCACGCGCAGGAGCCGCGCCTGAACGACGAGCGGCAGGTCACCGATCTCATCGAGGAACAGCGTGCCGCCATCCGCCTCGACGAACACACCCGGACGATCACCCGTCGCGCCGGTGAACGCGCCCTTGACGTGCCCGAACAGCTCGCTGTCGATCAGTGCCGCGGGAATCGCGCCGCAGTGGAGCGCGACGAAGCGCTTCGCGCGCCGCGGTCCGCGATCGTGGAGCGCGCGCGCGACTAGCTCCTTGCCGGAGCCGCGCTCACCCTCGATCAGGATGGAGACATCTTGCCCGGCGAGCCGCTCGAGCGCGGAGCGCATGCGGCGCATCGCGCTGGAGCTTCCGACGAGCAGCGAGTCGAGCCGCCCGGCGCCGGCCATCTTCAACGAGGCGGCATCGAGCACCACGACATCCCAGTCCGCTTGCCCGGCGTCGAGGCGCTCGAGCACGGAGCGCAGATCGTCCGTGATCTCGACGTCGTGACCGTCGTCCCCGAGCGTGCGTGCGAGCGCGGTGCTGACCTGCGGGTCGCCCTCGACGACCAGGACCTTGGTCATTGCGGAGCGATCACCCAGCGTTCGAGTTGCCGGTGATCGATCGCGCCGGCGCGCTGGCGGACGAGCCGCCCTCCGCTGAACACGGCGAAGTTCGGAATGCTCTGCACCTGAAAGCGCTGCGACAGATCGGGCAGCGCCTCGGTATCGACCTTGAGCACGAGCGC
>JACCQV010000899.1 GCA_013813945.1 Deltaproteobacteria bacterium
CTCGCCCCGGACGCGAAGCGTTCCCTGGCCGTCCTTGTAGATCTGGCGCAGCTCGACCTTGCTGTTGAGCAGCTGACCGCCGGTCGGGAAGTCCGGACCGTCGATGTGCTTCATCAGCTGGACGTGATCGATCTTGCGATCCTTCGACAACGCGAGCAGCGCGGCCGTGATCTCGCGGAGATTGTGCGGCGGGATGTTCGTCGCCATGCCCACTGCGATGCCGGTCGAGCCGTTGACGAGCAGGTTCGGATACCGCGCGGGCAGAACCGTGGGCTCTTCCGTCGAGCCGTCGTAGTTCGCCCGCATGTCGACGGTCTCGAAGTCGAGCTCGGACAGCAGCGCCATCGCGGGCGGCGCGAGCCGACACTCCGTGTAGCGATAGGCAGCTGCTTCGTCACCGTCGAGCGAGCCCCAGTTCCCGGAGCCGTCGACGAGCGGCACGCGCAGGACCCACTCCTGCGCCATGCGGACCATCGCGTCGTAGACCGACGAATCACCGTGCGGGTGATAGCGACCGAGCACGTTACCGACGACGGTCGCGCTCTTGCGGTGCTTCGCATCGGGCCGCAGGTAATTGTCGTGCAGCATCGCGTACAGGATCCGGCGCTGAACCGGCTTGAGCCCATCGCGGACGTCGGGGAGCGCACGCGACGTGATGACGCTGAGTGCGTAGTTGAGATACCGCCGGCGCGCCTCGGCCTCGAGGGACGCATCGTGGTCGCCCGGGGTCGCGCCGCCCGCCCCGCCCGGAGCTGCGGGCGTGCCGCCGCCGCCTCCCCCACGCGCCTGCTTGGAGGGTTTGGACGGCTTGGAGCTGGTTTGCTTGGACTTCTTGGCCATGTCGAGGTCGGGAGTCGAGGGCTCCGCGCGCGCACCTTGTCCCAACTCGGAGAAAAGTTCCAGCTGCTCACGCTCCGGCAGATCACCCAGGTCACTGCTCGCCATTTGCTTGGTCCTCAGGAAGGCCCGTGATATTGCTGGCCTCTCTCGGCCCATCCTCATGAGACGGAAGACCGCGCGCAAGAAAAGGACTACCGCGTACCCATCATTGGGTGCAGCTCCCGCCCGCAGGGGTGGGGCCTGGGTGGTCCTCGTCCTCGGGGCGCTGGTGCTCGTCAACCTGTATGTCTTCGTCTGGGACACGAAGACGTCGGTCGGCGCGCTCAAGCGCGAGGCGGAGGCGAAGTCCGCCCCTGCTGCCGCCCTGCCGTCGCAGCCGCTGATCGCTCCCGATGCTCCCCCGGCCGCCGGATCCGCCGCCCTCGCCGCGCCTGCCCCCGTCGGGCCGCCCGCCACGATCGATGGCAAGGTCGGCAAGTCCGACACGCTCGGCCGCCTGCTCAAGAAGAGCGGCCTGTCCGCCGGCGAGACCGATGAGGTGATCCGCTCGCTCTCGGGCGTCCTCGATTTCAAGACGATCCGCGCCGGGCAGACCTACCGCATCGAGCGCGGTGCGGATGGGCGCGTGAAGCTGTTCGAGCTCGTCGTCAGCAAGGTCCAGACAGTCCGCGCCGAGCGTGCTGCCACCGGGGAGCTCGTCGGAAAAGCTGATACGTCGCAGACGCGCATCGAGCTCAAGGCGCTCGGTGGCCGGATCGATTCGTCGTTGTACGCCGCGCTCAAGGGCGCGGGTGAGACCGCGGCGCTCGTCGACTTCTTCGTCGACGTGTTTGCGTACGACCTCGACTTCTACAACGACACCCACGAGGGAGATACGTTCCGCGTCGTGGTCGAGAAGGAGTTCAAGGACCAGGAGTTCTTGCGGTACCGCAAGATCCTCGCGGCCGAGTACCACGGCAAGGCGGGCACGTTCCGCACGTTCTGGTGGAACAACGCCTACTACGACGCCAAGGGCGGTTCGTCCGAGAAGTCGCTGCTGAAGACCCCGCTCAAGTTCTCGCGCGTGTCCTCGGGGTTTGACCGCCGGCGGATGCACCCGGTGTTGCACACGGCGCGCGCCCACCTCGGGATCGACTACGCCGCACCGACGGGGACCCCGGTGTGGGCAGCGGCGCACGGAACGATCACCCATCGCGCGCCTGCGGGCGGCGCCGGGAACCTCGTGATGATCCGCCATGACGGCGGCATCGAGACCGCCTACATGCACCTGTCGAAGTTCGCCGGCGACCAGAAGGTCGGCCAGCGGGTCGCCGCAAAGACGGTGATCGGCTACGTCGGAACCACCGGTTTGTCGACCGGCCCTCACCTCCACTTCGGGGTCAAGCAGAACGGGGTCTACATCGACCCTGCCAAGTTGACGCCGATGCGGGGCAAAGGTGTGACGGGTGCCGAGATCGAGGCATTCAAGTCCGAGGTCGGCAAGCTCGAATCGCTCCTCGGAGCAATCATGATCACGCCAGTCATCTGAGGGGTTGCCGATGCCCAGCTTCCTCGTCACACTCAAGGTGTGGTGAAGCTCCTCGTCGGAATCCTAAAGGGCGCGGTGATTGGCGCTGCGCTCGGCTACGGCGCGCACGCACTTGGGCAGGCGACCGGCTTCGGGAATCCGTGGCTGACGTTTGGGCTGATCGGCGCGATCGTCGGCCTGTTCGTGGGCAAACCGATCTGGAGCTTGATCCGCGACAAGAATGCGACGATCTGGATCTCGGTCCTCAAGTCGGCTTTCGGCTTCGGGATCGGCTGCGGCTTGTACGCGCTCGTCGCCCGGGCCATTCACCCGGTGCTCGAGGTCTCCGGCTACAACATCTTCACGTGGTCGCCCACCCTCGGTGGCGCGATCGGCGCACTCTATGGCGGGTTCGTCGAGCTCGACGACGCGATTGGCGATGACAAGTCTGTGAAGAAGGACGCTGCGAAGGCGCCTTCCCCTTCCGCGCCGAAGAAGAAGTGACGTAACGTCGGCGCGTGCGCGCCGCCTTTTTCGGTCTTCTGCTTCTGGTGATTCTTGCCGCATGCAGCGGTGACGACCTTCGTGGCAGCGTCACCGTTGTCACCGAACCCCAGTGGGAGCCCGCGATCCGGGAGATGGCGGTGCTGACACCGACCTCGGCGATCTCGGTCAGCACGGAGCCAGCCGAGGGCCTGCAGATCGTGGTCGCCGACGATCCCCAGATTCCACTCGAGGGCTATCAGCTCACGCGTGCCGGCGACATCATCTACGTGGCGGCACACGATGTCCTCGGCGCCCAGTACGGCGTGACCGCGGCGCTCGAAGCGATGGGGTTCCGGTACCGCCATCCGTTCGATGCCTATGTTCCGCGCGAGCTCGAGATCGGCGAGATCGACGAGACCGTCCACACGCCTGACATTCGCGTGCGCGGCCTCCAGCTCCACACGCTGCACCCGATCGAGGGCTACTTCGCCTTCTGGGAGCCCGGCGCCGGATCGACGAACAGTGCGCACCGGATCATCGACTGGGTGATCAAGAACCGCGGCAACTTCCTGCAGTGGGTCGCACTCGACAACATCATGCAGCCGGACGCCTACGCCGCGTGGAAGCCGTTCACGCAGGAGCTCATCGAGTACGCGCACTCGCGCGGTGTGACCGTCGGACTCAACATCCAGCTGTTCGGTCAGAGCAACCTCCAGAACTCGTTCGACCTGTCGGACGACAAGACGAACACCGTCCCGCTGCGGGACGAGCTACGCGCACGGTTACCCCTCATCACCCAGGATCTCCCGTTCGACGTCTACACGCTGTCGTTCGGTGAGTTCTTCAACTCCGAGCCGCAGCGCTTCATCGACTCCGTCAACATGACGTACGCCGAGCTCATGACGTTCGCGCCGAACGCCGAGATGCATACGTTGATTCACGTCGGCGCCGAGCAGCGCATTGACTTCATGGGCGAGAACCTGATCTATTACTTCCTCGCCAAGTTCGCCGACCCCCGGATCATCACGGACATCCACACGGTGATGTTCTACAACCTGTTCGAGGACGCGGGCGGCGCGTACCACCACGACAACTTCAACGAACACCGGGCCCTGCTGCAGCAGAAGATGTGCGCCGGGCAGAAGGTGTCGTATCAGCCGGAGACCGCGTACTGGGTCGCGTTCGACAACTCGATGCCGCAGTTCTATCCGCTGTACATCCACAGCCGGCTCCTCGACCTCGACATGCTGCAGCGTCCTGACGGCCCGTGCGGCACGCTCGACAAGCACTACCTGTTCTCGACCGGCTGGGAGTGGGGCTACTGGCTCAACGACGTCGCCGCGCTTCGCGCGAGCTACGATCTGGTCACGCCAGGAGCAGCGATCGCCGAGCAGCTCGTGCCCGACCTGGGCTTTGCGGCCGCTGAGCTGGTCGCGCAGATGATGGAGGTCCAGCACGAGCGCGTGATGCTCGGCCGGCTCACCGGCTATCTCGTCGGGCGTGACGCGGTCATCGACATCGGCCGCGTCGCCGACATCATCTCGCAACCCGATCGGGTGACCTTCGATCAGCTCGTCGCCGGCACCGGCCGTACGGAGGTCGTCCAGATGCTGTTCACGATGCGTCTCTATGCCGACGAGCTCGACCAGCTCGACGATAGCTGGTCCGCTCTCGACGTCCCCGACAATCGGTGGAGCCGCGAGCTTCGCGACAGCTTCGCGATCAACCGTCTGCGCGCCCGGTTCGTCATCGCAACCTACGATGCGACCCTTGCTTCGCTCGACGGCGACCCAGCCGCGGCCAACGCCGCCTATGCCGAGGCCGAGGCGCTGCTCGAAGACGCGAAGATCGTCGTCGCGCGGCGCCATCGCGATCTGCACGACTCGGCCGGGCGGCGCCACCTCGAGATCACCGCGAACCAGACCTTCTATCAGTTCGGCTATCTGTTCTTCGCGAACAACGTCTGTTACTGGAAGCGCGAGCTCGTGCAGGTCGACGGCGTTCTCCACGGCAATTCACCGCGCGTCCCGAGCTGCTTCTATCCCCAGGAAGCGGTGCGCACCGAGGATCCGATGACCGAGACTTCGAGGCTACGGCTACAGTCCCGGTCACTGGCGCAGTAGCCGGCAACCGCAGACGCGACGATCCCGCGCCTGGAATCACCAGGTTACCGCGGCACGCCAGCTGCTGGTCTCACGCTCATGTCGCGTACCGTGCGCCTGTTCCTGGTCATCCACGTCGCGCTCGTCTCGCTGGCATCCTTCGGTGCCTGATGCAGCGCGTCAGGGCGCGTCGAGCTCGAGATCGAGCAGGATCCCGACCTGGTCCGAGCTGGCATCGTATCGACCGGCATTGACCGTCGCGTCGCCGGCACCGAACGGATTGTCGAGCGTGAACACGCTCGGCGCCCGCTTCTCGCTGGACAGGGTGCGCGACCAGCCGATCGTGTACGTGATGCCGCCTGCCGTTCCCTCGATGCCGAGCGCGAGCGTGTGCCCGCCGAGATCGCCGAACGACGGCGACAGCTTGGTCTCGGTCGTCCCACCCACCGTGTACGCGTAGCCCATCGTCCCCCACAGAAATCCGGGGATCAGCTCGATGTCGAGCGCGCTGCGGACCGCGCCATGCGTGCGCTGTGACAGCCGCGATGGCACGCCGACGAGATCGACGCTGACGGTGGAAGGATCGACGATGCGAACGCCATCGACCGACCACGATGCCTTGCGCGCCGAGCGTGGTGCGAACCACAGATCGCCGCCGAGCTCGAGCGCGAATCGATCGCCGACGTAGCGCGCACCCACCCGCGCCGTGACCGGCTGGCGAAACGCGAGCGACGCGTGTGGAGAGGTCAGACGCACGACCGGCCCGCCCATCGTGCCGGTCGCTGCGATGTCGGCCTCGATCTCGGCGCGCGCGGTCCACGCAACCGACGCCGCCAGCTCCATCGGCGTGTCGACCGGAGCGACGAGGATTCCCGCGACGGCGCTCGGGACGAACGCGTCCTCGCCCGTGAACGACAGCTCGACATCGCGCCGCGGATCGCCGACCGGGCTGATCCCGGCGAATCCCGCC
>JACCQV010000920.1 GCA_013813945.1 Deltaproteobacteria bacterium
AGAGCGCTCGGCCGAGCGTGCCCCGGTCGCCGCCCCACCAGGCGCTGCTCCGGCCACCATGGTCCGCAAGCGCGTCGTCGCAGAGGAGCCCGCTCCGCCGGCTCCCGCGCCGGCACCGACCCCGCCACCGGTTGCGGCTCGTCCGCCGCTCCGTCCTCAGTCGTCGCCGGCGATCACGCCGCCGCCGGTCGAGGAGCCTCCGGCCCCAACTCCGCCGCCCCCCGCGCCGACCCCGCGCGTTGCGCCGATCATTCGCGAGGTCGCGCCTCCCGCGCGCCAGCAGAACGATCGCGCCGTGATCGTCGAGGAACGCAAGATCACGCGGCCCGAGCCGCTGATCGGTGACGATCGCTCTCACGACCGGTCGTCGCATGACCGCTCGTCCCATGACCGCTCGAGTGACCGTCCGCAGGATCGATCGCACGATCGTCCGGCGCAGCCATCGATGGCCGCGTCACAGGCGGGCGCGAGCGCCGGCCCTGGAACGGACCAGGCCTCCGAGCGTCCGGCACGCTCGCGCGTGATCCTCCAGGGGCCGCAGGTCGTGGCCCGCGGCAACAATGACGGCACGCAGACCCACAGCCGGCCGGCGCCGCAGATGCCGCCGCAGCCGCCACCGTCGACGACGCTGCCCCCGCGCGTTGCCAACGCACCGGTCACCCAGCAGCCGGTCGCCTCCGAGCCGGTTCGCCCCGAAGATCCCGCCGATGCCCGTACGCGGTTCGAGCAGGAGCTCCAGAAGGCGCGCGCCCGGACCGTGGTCCAGGAGCGCCGTCCGCGTGGTGACACCTCGCAGCCGCTCGAAGGCGCGCCGCCCGAGGTGGCTCTCGAGGGAACCGAAGAGGCACCCGCGGCTCCGCCCGCGCGCGATCCGTCGCGTCCGGCCGTCGGCACCGTGATCGCACTTCCGCCGCGCATCAAGATCACCGAGCGCACCCCGGTGGTCGGTCGGCCGCCCCCGGGCGCCCCGCCGGCCAACCCGATCCGTGGTCGGTTCGCGCAGCAGCAGCAGCGCGGTGGCCGTCCAGGCGGTCCGGGTGGTCGCCCAGGTCCTGGCAATGATTTCGGTCGCAAGAAGCTGCCCCTCGGTAAGAAGGGCAAGCAGACGACGATCACCACACCGGCCGAACACAAGCGCGTCATCCGGATCGAGGACTCGATCACGGTGGCCGACCTCGCTCGCGGCATGGGTGTGAAGTCTCCCGAGGTGCTGAAGAAGCTCTGGGGCATGGGCATGACCGGCGTCAACATCAACGCCGCGATCGACTTCGACACGGCGCAGCTCCTCGCGAACGAGTTCGCCTACGAGGTGCAGAACGTCGCGTTCAAGGAAGACGACATCTTCTCGCAGAAGGTGGATGACGTTGAGAACATGGTCACCCGCGCACCGGTCGTCACGGTCATGGGACATGTCGATCACGGCAAGACCACGCTGCTCGACTCGATCCGCAAGGCTCGTGTTGCAGCCGGTGAGTCGGGTGGAATCACCCAGCACGTGGCCGCATACAAGGTGAAGGCACCGGGACACGGCGACATCGTGTTCCTCGATACCCCCGGTCACGAGGCGTTCACCGAGATGCGTGCCCGTGGCGCGCAGGCGACGGACATCGTCGTGCTCGTCGTCGCTGCGAATGATGGCGTGATGCCGCAGACGGTCGAGGCCCTCGCGCATGCGAAGGACGCGAAGGTCTCGATCATCGTCGCGGTCAACAAGATCGACACGCCCGATGCGGCGCCCGATCGCGTGCGGCAGCAGCTCGCTGACAAGGGCCTGATCCCCGAGGAGTGGGGAGGAGACACGATCTATGTCAATGTCTCGGCCATCAAGGGCGAGAACATCGACAAGCTGCTCGAGGCGATCGCCGTCTCGGCAGAGGTCCTCGAGCTCAAGGCGAACCCGAACAAGCCGGCCTCCGGTCTTGTCATCGAGGCGCGCCTCGATCGCAACCGTGGACCGATGGCGACCGTCCTGATCCAGGAGGGCACGCTGCGCACGGGTGACGTGCTCGTCGCGGGTCGCGTGTTCGGCAAGGTCCGCGCGATGCTCGACGATCGCGGTCAGCCTCTCCTCGAGGCCGGTCCGTCGACGCCGATCGAAGTGCTCGGTCTCGATGGTGTCCCCGAGGCAGGCGATCTGGTGAACGCGGCAGACGACGACAAGGCTGCAAAGCAGGTCGTCGAGCATCGTCGCCAGCAGTTCCGCAAGCGCGAGCTCGCGTCAACAACGCGGATCTCGCTCGAGGGCATGATGGAGCGCAACTCCGTCGATGCCATCAAGGAGCTGAAGATCGTCCTCAAGGCCGACGTCCAGGGTTCCGCCGAGGCGCTCAAGGCATCGCTCATCAAGCAGTCCACCGAGAAGGTGCGCGTCGTCGTGATCTCCGCCGGCGTTGGCGGCATCACGGAGAGTGACGTCAACCTCGCGAAGGCGGGCGGCGCGATCATCGTCGGCTTCCACGTTCGTCCGGCCGGCAAGAGCGCGAAGCTCGCCGAGCAGGAAGAGGTGGAGATCCGCCTCTACGACATCATCTATGACGCCATCGACGAGGTGAAGCTGGCGATGGCCGGGTTGCTCGCGCCGATCAAGCGCGAGGTTCCGATTGGGCAGCTGTCGGTCCGCGACACGTTCTCCATCCCGAAGATGGGCGTCGTGGCCGGCTGCATGGTTCTGACCGGCAAGATCAACCGCAAGGCACACCTCCGGATCATCCGCGAGGCCGTTCAGGTCTACGAGGGCAAGATCGGGAGTCTCCGCCGCTTCAAGGACGACATCAGCGAGGTCGGTGTCGGCTTCGAGTGTGGCGTGATGGTCCAGGGCTGGAACGACATCAAGGTTGGCGACGTCATCGAGGCCTACGAGGTCATCGAGGAAGCCGCGAAGCTCTAGGCTAGGGTAGGGTCAGTCGGCATGGCCAAGCTCAGCGTTGTGATTGGCCAGGATGAGTGGCGCGAGGAGGCGGACTCGTGACCGCGCAGCGTAAGGCCCGCGTCGAGCACGCGATGCGAGACGTGCTGACCAGCGCGATCAATAACGACGTTCGCGATCCGCGTGTTCGCGCGGCGACGCTGATCACGGTCGCCAAGGTCGAGATGAACGTCGACATGTCGGTCGCCAACGTCTACGTCTCGATCGTCGGTGACGATGCGACCGCGGACGGCGTGATCGCCGGTCTGCAGAAGGCTGCCGGGTTTCTGCGTGGCCCGGTCGGCCGCGAGCTGAATTTGCAGCGCGCACCCGAGCTGCGGTTCATGCACGACGCCACGATCGACATCAGCGCCAAGCTCGCCGCGATCGTTCGCGAGGACGAGGAGCGCGCACGCGCAGCAGGCCGGGAGCCAGAACCTGCGACCCCGGTCCCCCTCGTCGCGCCGCCGCCCGAGAAGAAGGATCCCTCGTGAACGACCACCCGAGGCGCGTCACGGAGGTCAGCTCGGTGCCGCCGGTGGGCGAGGCCCTGGAGAAGGCGTGCGAGGTCCTCCGCAAAGCGGAGCGGATCCTGTTGACGAGTCACCGCCGGCCCGATGGTGACGGTACCGGATCGATGTGCGGGCTCGCATCGCTCTTGCGGGCGCGCCGCAAGACCGCCGTCATCTACTCGGCCGATCCGATCGCGCGCCGCTACAAGTGGCTGCCGCTCGCGAACACCACCGTGCACACGATCCCGTTCGACGAGCGGTTCGACTGCACGATCGTCGTCGACTGCGCCGATGTCGCGCTGCTCGGTGATGCACTGCCGCCACCCGAGGTTTGCGGGACGCTGATCACGCTCGATCACCATGCGAGCGGTCATCCGTTCGGCGATATCGCCGTGTGGGATCCGCTCGCGTCCGCGGTCGGCGTGCTCGTGTTCCGGATCGCCGAGCGCGAGGGCTGGGCGATCACCTCCGAGTGCGCCATTCCGCTCTACGTCTCGCTGATCAGCGACACCGGCGGGTTCCGGCACGCGAACACCAATGCCGAGGCGCTCCACGTCGGCTCCGAGCTGATCAAGCGCGGCGTCGTGCCGTCGACGATCGCGTCGAGCCTCGAGGAGCGCCCGAGCCCTGGCAAGCTGCGGCTGCTCGGCTCCGTGCTGTCGACGCTCGAGCTGCACTGCGCCGGACGGGTCGGCGTGCTGTCGGTGACGACCGACATGGTCGAGGGAGCGCGCGCGTCGTGGGAAGACATCGAGGGGATGGTCAACTGGGGGCGCAACGTCGAAGGCGTCCAGGTCGGAGTCTTGCTGACCACCGCGAAGGGCGGCGGAGTCCGGGTCTCGATGCGATCCCGTAGTGACAAGATCGACGTCGGCAAGGTCTGCATGACCCTCGGCGGCGGCGGCCACCCCGGTGCGGGCGGTTGCCACATGAACGAGAGCCTGGCGTTCACGAAGGACAAGATCGTGCGCGCGCTCGAGGCCGCGTTCAATCGGCAGAGTCGTCCCGTGATCGATCCGACACCGGGCTAGCGACCGAGGAGTGCTACGATGCCCCGATGCGTTCTTGGGGCTTCGCAGTGATGGCGCTCGCGCTCGTGGCGTGTGGCGATGACGGTGCGACCGTCGATGCGCCCGGAGGCGGCGAATCGGTGGTGCACGATGTCGCGATCGATGCGCCGGGCATGCCCGTCACGCTGGCAGAGAGCGGCCTGTGCGTCGACGTGGCGTGCACGACGATCAACAGCGACGTGCGCGAGTACACGCCCCGGTACGAGCTCTACGCAGATGGCTCGACGAAGCGGCGCTGGATCTACCTGCCGCCGGGCACGACGATCGACACGTCGAACATGAACCACTGGAAGTTCCCGGTGGGCACCAGGCTGTGGAAGGAGTTCACGCGCAACAGCACGCGCGTGGAGACCCGGTTCATCACGAAGCTGCTCGCCGACGATGCGACCCCGGGGGCGTGGTTCTACGCGGCATACGAGTGGAACGCCGCGCAGAACGCGACGACGCTCGCCGCCACGTCCGGCGTGATGAACGCGAACGGCACCCAGCACGACATTCCGTCGCGCGGGAACTGCCGCCGCTGCCACGAGCAGGTCCCCGGCCGCGTGCTCGGCTTTCAGGCGATGTCGCTCGATTTCAGCGCACCCGCCGGCAGTCTCGACCTCGCGGACGCGATCGGCTTGAACCTGCTTTCCGCGCCGCCGACGGCGCCCGTTGCCGGTACCTACTTCCCGTTCCCGACGGCCGCGACCGCGGTCGACAAGGCCGCGTTCGGTTACCTGCACGCGAACTGCGGTGGCTGCCACAACCCGAGCTCGGTCGTGTTCTCCGGTCTGACCTCGAACATGGATCTCCGCCTCGACGTCACCAAGCTCGGCTCCGTCGCCGTGATTCCCGCGCGCGCGACCACGCTCAACGTCAACGGCACGGTGGGCGGTCTCACCGGCCGGATCGTCGATCCGGGCTCGCCGCAAAGCTCGGTGATGCTGACGCGGATGAATTCGCTGACGTTCCCGACGAAGATGCCGGAGATCGGGACGGAGATGGTCGACTCCGCCGGCATCGCCGCGATCACCGCGTGGATCAATCAGCCACCCTGAACGCTCCATGAATGGTGTCCTGATCGTCGACAAGCCGGCGGGCGTCTCGTCGGCGCTTGCGGTGGATCGCGTCAAGCATGCGATCGGAGTCCGGCGGGTCGGCCATGGTGGCACGCTCGATCCACTCGCGACTGGCGTGCTCGCGATCTGTCTCGGTGGGGCCACGAAGATCGCGCAGTACCTGCTCGCGGACGATAAGGAGTACGAGGCCGAGGGGCTGCTCGGCGTCGAGATGGATACGCTCGATCGCACGGGCACGGTCACGGCCGAACGCCCGGTCTCGGTGACACGCGAGGCGATGCTCGCCGCGATCTCGCAGCACACCGGAGAGCTCGATCAGATTCCGCCGATGTTCTCCGCGATCAAGCAGGACGGCGTCCGGATGTACACGCGCGCGCGCGCGGGCGAGCTGATCGATCGCGCAGCGCGCCGGATCCGGATCGACAGGCTCGAGCTCGTGATGTTCGAGCCGCCGCGGTTCCGGATCTCGATCGCGTGCAGCAAGGGAACGTACGTGCGCAGCCTCGTCGCCGATCTGGGGACCGCCGTCGGAGCGGGCGCTCACCTGACCGAGCTGCGACGAACGCGAAGCGGATCGTTCACCCTTGCGCAGGCGATCCGGCTCGATCGGGTCGGGATCGATGACCTGACGCCGTACCTCATCCCGATGAGCGCGGCGGTCAACCTGCCGCGGGTGACCGTCTCCCCGGATTTTCACGGCTCGATCCGGAGCGGGGTTCAGCTGCCGGTCGAGCGGTTCACGACCGAAATCCACCAGAAATTTCAAATGGTTGACGAGGGCGGCAAGCTGCTCGCGATCGTCCACGTCGACGACGGCCGGGTCATCTACGACCGCGTGTTCCCCGAGGCTTGACGATCCAGCATGTTTCCCCCAATCTCCGCCTCGACCACGGCGCTCGTTCACGATGGACGCGGCCGCTGGCGACTGGAGCTCCTGATGTCCGTTTCTACCGTTCGTAAGGCCGAGATCGTTTCGAAGTTCGCCAAGGCGCCGAATGACACCGGTTCGCCCGAGGTCCAGGTTGCGCTGGTCACCGAGCGCGTCACCCACCTCACCGAGCACCTCAAGAACAACCCGAAGGACCACCACAGCCGTCGTGGTCTCCTGCTGATGGTCGGCCAGCGCCGCTCGCTGCTCGACTACCTGAAGCGCAAGGATCTCGAGCGCTACCGCAAGCTGATCGAGACGCTCGGTCTGCGCCGCTGATGCGGTTCGCGCTCCTAGTCGCAGTCGCCTGCGGCTCGGGGTGCGGCAAGCGTGCACCCGCACGCGCGGCCGAAATCACGGGCTCGCTCACCGTCGGTGGCGAGGCGATGTCGCCGCTCGCGTGTCGGCCGGGTCGCGCCGTTCATACGTTCGTCGAGATCGTCAGCCCGCGCGGCATCCTGCGGTTCGAGGATCGCGAGCTGTCGTGGTCGCGCGACGTCAACGCGCAGGGCGCCGGCGAGAAGCTCGCATGCACGCGTCTCGATCGCAGCTGGGGCGGTGGCTCGCGGGCGGACGGCACCTCGTACTGGCGCGGCACGCTGTCGTTCGAGTGCACGCTCGGCCCGACGCCCGTGGTCGGCGATCTCGTGCTCGACTGCGGCAACATCACGCCCGAAGAGCGGCAGCAGCTCGATGGTCAGCGTGACGAGCTTCGCGAAGAGCAGCGCAAACCGAAGTGATCACATGCTGCGATTGCGCAGGCTGACCGCGACCGAGACCACCAGGCCGACGTAGTCGTCGTCCTCGACGAACAGATCGACGCTCGACATGACATCGATCGTCGGTGTGATCGACGCGAGCAGGCCAAGACCGTAGTCGTGGCGAAGCGTCGTTCCTTCCGCCTCCAGATATCGCAGGTTCAACGCTGCGCGTGCCTGGACTGCGTACAGCGCGGCGACCTGGATCTGGACGCGGACCTCGCCGTTCGCGACGAACGCAGTCTCGCCCGCCGCGCGTGACACGCCCGGGCCGAACGAGCTCTCGATCGCAACCGTTTCGGTCAACAGCTGCTTGCGTCCGAGCAGGACGCGAGGCGTCGTGGTCGTGACGTCGCTCCCGATCCGCTCGAGGCCGAGCTGGAGACCGATCGTCATGTCGGGATCCGGAGCGAACCGAACCGCCACGAACGCATCGGAGTACCAATCATCCACCAGCACGCTCGCGCCACCCTCGAGCTCGACGCGACCCACTCCGTAGCGCAGCGACGGCCCGATGCGTGTCGTCCACGTTCCGCCGTCTGCGTACCCGACGCCGAGCACCACCGTGCCCTCGAGCAGTCCGTCTGGCAGCACGAGCGGTCGATCGACCAGGGTGCGCGGATAGCCAGCGGCTCGCGGGTCGAGCTCAGCCTCAGGCAGCGACTCGAGCGGTGCTTCGGGATCCGCTGGTTCGGCGGCGGGCTGTGCACCGGCACTGCCGAGCAGGCCAAGCACCGAAGCCACTGCACACCGCCACGCGATCATCGCGCGACCGTATCATCGGCGCGCGACGCGGGTCAGCTGCGCTTGCTATCGGCGAGCGACGCGACGGCGGTGACGAGGCCACCGATCGCGGCGACGCCCATCGCCTTGCCGCCGATCGAGCCGTGCCACAGCAGGTCAAACACATCGAAGCCGAACTTGTAGAGCAGCACGTAGGCGAAGCAGCCGATCGCCGTGATGCTCGCGCCCGGATGCAGCTTGTCGGTGAAGCCAAGGACGAACGGCAGGCCGAACGCGGCGATCACCAGGTAGACGCCGGTCCAGTCGAACGCCCGGGCATCGAACAGGGAGAACCCCGGAACGAGCGGGAGGAAGCAACCGACCAGGCCGAGGAGACCGAACAGGGCAAATGCGCGCTTCATGTGTAGATGTCCGGACGGAGCCCCCGGCCGGGTAGTCGCATTCTTGGTAACTGAATGGAATCACTGGGTCCGCGCGGTGAACCCGACCGCGAACTGGAGGATGAACGGCTGCTCGCTGAAGAACACCAGCGCGCTCGCACCGAGGTCGACGTTCGGGGTCACCGACGCCACCAGGCCGACGCCATGATCGTGGGTGACGGTCGCGCCGGGGTCGCCCATCAGAACGAATGCGTCACGATCCGCGGCACCTTCGTATCGAACATCGAATGCGGTGTGCGCGACCACCGCGATCAACGGTGCGACCTGCGCGGTCGCGCTGAGCCCGCCGCTGGCGACACCCGCGGTCCGCGACTCGGAGATGTTTCTGCGGACGTCGTCGTAAGT
>JACCQV010000934.1 GCA_013813945.1 Deltaproteobacteria bacterium
GAGTCCAGGCTCACGGAGCCTCCGCGATCCACGACTCCTGGCACGCGAAGGCGCGACTCTCGATCGATGCGGCCACCACGTTCGCCGATGGCCTCGCGACGCGCAGCACCTACGACCTGACGTTCCCTGCCCTGCTCGAGGGGCTCGCCGGTTTCGTGACGGTCACGGATGCGGAGATCGCGAACGCGATCCGCATCCTGATCCGCACCACGCACAACCTCGCGGAGGGCGCGGGTGCAGCGGGGCTCGCCGGTCTCATCGCGCTCGCGCCCCAGCTCGCAGGCAAGTCGGTCGCCATCATCCTGTCGGGCTCCAACATCGACGCCGCGACGCTGCGCGGCGTGATGAATCACGAGCTCTAGCCCGCCGGCTCGCGCACGTTGTCGAGGACCCGAGCGCGGACGAGCCGCCGGACCACCCGGCGCATCACGGCCTGCTCTTCGTCGGCAAACCGCCGATCCGCGACGGGTGGCTCCGCGCGCTTCGTCTTGTTCATGATCGAGATCGCATACGTCGAGTGAGGCAGCCCGAACACGTGGCCGAGCTCGTGAGCGAGGACGAGATCGAACGCGTTGGCGGCCAGGATGACGAACTTGCGCGTGCCGGCGCGCCAGGTGACGCCGTAGACCGGTGCATCGTCATCGACGTTGTCGAGCTGGCCGGTGACGAACACGTGGATCACGCGGCCCGTCACCCGGGGCGCGAGTGCGCTGCGGTCGGCGCGCGTCCGGAGGTGCGCCGCGCTCGCCGGGAGAACGGAGGTGCCGGCGACCTGAAAGCCCACGTCGATCGCGGCGAACAGGCGGTTCGCCGTCGCGACCTGTGACTCGATCCACGCGGGGGCGACCACCAGGCCGTCGGCGGTGGGAGCGACGTGGACCTGGAGTTCGAAGCAATGAACGCGCGCCGGATCACAGCGTGGTTCCGTCGCGTCCTCGGCGTACGCTCGGGTCACGAGCAGGGCCAGGATCAGCAACACGCGCATGCGGCGAGGCTAGCCGATCAGCCGCATCGCTTCGAGCACGACTGCGCCGACCTGGAACGCGATCCGCGCGAGCATCGGCGCGACCACGCTGCGGCCGGCGGCGACGTACATCCAGCCGAGCCCGATCCCGAACAGCGCTGCGCCGAGGCGCACCGATACACCGCCCGGGGTGACCACGGCTTCGCCGATCGCGCCCACGAGGATCGGCAGGACCGCGGTCCGGCCGGGCGACATCTCGAGCATGCGCTCGACGATCCAGCCACGCAGCGCGAGCTCCGAAGCGATCGCCGCGATCGTGACGATCACGATCACCACCGCCATCTGGCTCGCGTTGCCGCGGACGATCGGATACGCGGACCACTCGACGGCGCGCAGACTGATCATCTCGACGACCGGGGTCCCCAGCAGCAGTGCGAGCCCGAGACCCACGACACCTGCGAGTGCACCGATCAGCGCCTTCTCGGTGCCTCCGTGCAGCACCTCCGTGAAGCTCCGGCCACGCAGCCAGCGCGAGATCGACGCACACGCCACCAGTGGCAGCGCGACCGGCATCATCTCGGGCCACGGGATCAGTGCGATCGCGAGCACCATCGCGATCTCGATCGGCACGAGGCCGCGGCGCTCGCGGGGCGAGGACACGAGACACCTACGCTATCAGAGCCGCGCCAGTTACCCATGGAATCGACACCGGCTCGGGCCCGGTCCTTGGGTCCAAGATTTCAACGATTTCGTGCAGATGGCGTGCAACAGGCGGATCCGTCATGCTGTCGCGATCAGCATGCAGGCACGCGTTCTCGCGCTCGTCTTTGGGGTTGTTGCGGTTATCGCCACTCCGGCGGTCGCTGGCCCGTCCAAGGAAGACCTCGCCGCCCGGGCCGCGGCGCTCCAGAAGCAGCTCGCCGGACAGGGCTACACCGTCCTCGTCGAGCCGCCGTTCGTGGTGATCGGCGACGAGTCACCCAAGAAAGTTCAGCAGCGGGCGTCGTTCGTTCGCTGGATCGTCAAGCTGCTCGAGAAGGACTACTTCTCCAAGCAGCCCGACAAGATCATCGACGTCTGGTTGTTCCGCAATCAGTCGACGTACAAGCGCGGCGCGAAGAAGTTCTTCGACGACGAGCCGACCACGCCATACGGATACTACTCATCCGAGGACAGCGCGCTGATCATGAACATCGGGCCGGGCGCCGGCACGCTGTCGCACGAGATCGTTCACCCGTACATCGAGGCGAACTTTCCGGATGGTCCGGCGTGGTTCAACGAGGGCCTCGCGTCGCTCTACGAACAACCGCGCGAGAAGGACGGCCACATGTGGGGCACGACCAACTGGCGACTCCCGGGACTGCAGGGAATGATCAAGAACAAGTCGATTCCATCGCTCAGCAAGCTGATGTCGACGACGCGCGATGCGTTCTACGACGCCCCGTACGACTCCTACGCGTACGCCCGGTTCCTCTGCCAGTACCTGCAGGATCACGGCAAGCTGATCGAGTTCTACAAGAAGCTCACGGCAGACAAGAAGGACCTCACGGGACAGGCGTCGCTCGCCGCCGTCGTCGGGATGGACGTCGCCGCGTTCGATGCAGTGTTCCAGAAGTGGGCGATGTCGCTGCGCCGTTGATCGCGAGCGTGGCAAGCTCGCGCCATGCGCAGCATCCTGTTCGTCGCCCTCCTCGCCGCCTGTGGTGGCAAGTCCCCCCCGCCCGCGTCCACCGAGCCGCCGCCGCCCACGACGGGTGAAGGCGAGTGCGTGAAGGGCGGATGCAGCGGCACGACGTGTACCGAGCCTGGCAAGGACATGATGACGACGTGCGAGTTCAAGCCGGAGTACGCGTGCTACGGCTCCGCGACGTGCGAGCGCCAGGGTGATGGCACGTGCGGGTGGACACAGTCGGCCGAGCTGACCGCGTGTCTCGCGAACCCGCCGCCGGCGCAGTAGTCAGGCAAGCAGCTCGGGCGCGGCGAACAGCTGCGTCAAGCGGTGCGCGAACCGGCCGGCCGCCGCGCCATCGATGATCCGGTGGTCGAACGTCGCGCACAACCGCAACACCGGGCGCACCTCGACGGAGTCACCCACTGCCCACGGGCGTGGCCGCACCTCGGGAACGAGGATCAGCATCGGGCAGCGTGCGAGCGGCACGAACGGGGCGAACGCCGAATCGATCCCGAACATGCCGACGCTCGTCACGATCGCGGACCCGAACGGGTCGCGCGGCATGCCCTGCGCCGCGAGGTCGAGGTGCAGCTCGTTGACGAGCACATCCGACAGCCAGGTCGCCGGGCGAGCCAGCCACCACGGGACGCGCTTGAGTGCGCTCTTGCTCTGCTTGTAGCTCGCGTCGTCGCCCGTTCGGATCCGACCCGCGCGCTCGGCGATCTCCTTCGCGAGCACGGCGAGTGGCTTGGTATCAGCGCCGTCGATTCGCGCACCGGAGAGATCGCGCTGGCCTTCGGTCGCGACGGTGACGAACACGTCGATCGTCGCGCGTTGTTCGAGCTTGCCCCAGAACCGCACCTTGCCGTTGACCTCCGGTTGATCGCGCATCGCGAGTGCGACCGCGCGAGCGACGAGGTGTGTAACCGTGAGCCGGACGCCCGTCGCGCGCTGGTGCTCCGCGAGAAACGCGAGCGAGGCCGTCGCATCGACATCCATCTGCCCGTAGATCGAAGGATCGCTCGGCGAGCGCCACATCGCGGCGGCCATGCGGCGGAACGACGAGGCATTCTCGACGGCCTTGAACGTGGTCATACCGTCTCCCGGATGGTCGCGTGGTGAAAGCCGAGTCGTGGATCATCGAAGCGCCCGAGGTGCGCGTAGAACTCGGAGATCGGCGGGAACCGCACACGCGTGTGCACCGTCATCGATGGATAGCGGTAGACGATCACCTCGTTGAGGCCACGGTGGGCAGACAGGAGGTAGCGGTGGTCCGGCGACAGCCCCAGGCCGTAGCTACCGTCGATCGCGCTGCCGCCGGCGATCCGGATCGCCTTGACGAACCAGTGCGTGGCATCCGGGAGGTTGACGCGTGCGAGGCTCTCGACGAGGTTCGCCACGCCGACGCGCCACGACCGCAGCTGCTCGCGCGCCGGTGGTCGCTCGTTGATCCAGCTCACGTGCTGGAAGTCTGCCAGTGCCACGCGCGCGAGCACGCCGGAGGCACAGCAGTTGTAGAGCACCTCGTCCTCGGTGACGACGACGTCGGACGTCAGCGCGCCCGGCAGGTCCTTCGGAATCGCGAGGTGGCGGGTGACGCTCGCACTCGCGCCGTCGATCTCGAACAGGTAGTTCTTGAAGTGCGCGATCGCGTACTCCGTGAAGTCGCCGTCCTGCGGGAGGCAGCGCTGCGTGGGCACGTAACAGACGTCGCGAGTCGGGTGGACGCCCAGGTGCCACGCAGTCGCGGGCAGCGCAACGATCCGGGAGGTTCCAGTCTGGAGATCGAACACGCCGACCTGGTTCGCGAACGTATGGTCGACATCCATCGCGCCGTAGAACAGGTAGCGACCCGAAGGTGATCGCTTGATCGCGTGCGGGAGCGTGACGCCATGCGCACCGATCGGCTCCGGGTGCTCGAGATCGGCGAGCGTGAACTTCCACAGCTCGGGTCCGATCGCGGTGACGAAGTGCTCGTCGTCGAGCCACACGACGTGGGTCTGGCTCTCGTAGAACAGCTTCGGCGCGCGGAACTTCAGGGTCGAGAGCCGGGTCACCTCGCGCAGCGTGCGCGGGTCGAAGAACACGAGCTGCTGCGACAGGTTCCCGAGAAATCCGATCGTGCCGCCCGGCGCGAGCTGAACCGCGTGGCCGCCGGCAACCCCGTCGAAGAACTTCACCTCTGGCTGCCAGGTGCCGCGCTCGGGATCGCAGCGCAGGCGGGCGACGCCGGCGTAGCCCTCGAAGCCGTTGAGACCGTGACCGTCGAGGGCAATGAAGAAGTCGAAGCTCATGTCTCCTCGTACCGCGCACGGCGGTCGAGTCCTCCTACCCACACGCCAACCACTTACAGAATCGCGCCAGTGGGCGTATGATGCGGGAGTGGCAATCACGTGATGCGCGCCGCCGCAGATGCGCGTGCCTACCGTGCCGAGCCCGATGGCTCGTACCTGGTGCTGCAGCGCTCGCTGGTGTTCTGCGCACGGCCTTCGCTGTGGGGCTTCGCCCTCTGGGGCACGCCGACGGCACGCGATCTCGAGCGGATCGTGCCGCTGCTCGCCCTCGAGCTCGCGCCCGACGTGCCTCCGCATGCGTCGCTCGTCGACGTGCGTCACCTCGAGGCTGGTGATCCGCGCGCGTTCGCGGTGCTGACCCGGTATCTGCGAACGAACTTCGATCGGTTCCGGTCGCAGGTCACCCGGCTCGCACTCGTGCGCCCTCCGGGGCTGCTCGGTGCCACGGTCGCCGGCTTCTACCAGGTCGCCGGTGCGCCCTACGCCGTCCGCGTGTTCGACGACCTCCCGGCGGCCTCCGCGTGGCTCCGCTCGCCGGCGCTTGGTCCGGTCCTCGACGGTGCGATTGCCGAGGCGAGCTCGATCTCGCCGGTCCTCGTGCAGCTGCGGCGCTGGCTCGATGCTCACCTCGAGGAGATCTCCCTCGATCGCGCAGCGAAGGCGGTGTCGCGCGCGCCGCGCAGCTTGCAGCGTGATCTCGGTGCGGCGCGGACGACGTTCCAGCGCGAGGTGGACGCCGCACGGATCCGTCTCGCGCGCCGGCTTCTCACCGAGAGCGACTCGGCGCTGACCGAGATCGCGTACGACATCGGCTGCGCCTCACCGCAGCACTTCTCGTCGCTGTTTCGCCGCATCGTCGGCGAAGCGCCGTCGGCGTGGCGCGCGCGTCAGGGTCGCCGTCGCGACTGAATCGCCGAAACGGGCCGCGCGGCCGATGCGACCATCACGGTCACAGCGGCCGCGGTTCGAGCACAGTGCTCGCGATGCTCACTGACCTGCAGCGTGGAAGTTGAACGGGTAGTTCACCTGGACGCTGCCGCCGTTCTTGGGCGCAGGGAAGTTGATGGCCTTGATGACACCGGCGACGCAGCTCGCGACATCGCCGTTGAAGCCCGAGCCGGTCGACGACTGAACCGAGCCGTTGGGTGCAATCAGAAACTGCACCGTCATCGCACCGCCGAGG
Source organism: Deltaproteobacteria bacterium (assembly GCA_013813945.1). Classification (GTDB taxonomy): domain Bacteria; phylum Myxococcota_A; class Polyangia; order Haliangiales; family Haliangiaceae; genus JABFXX01. The sequence continues at coordinate 6,114 of JACCQV010000934.1, forward strand.
CCCGGGTTCGCGAGGAGCTGCTTCTCGTAGCAGTACGCGATCTTGTCGACGTTGCGCTTGATGTAGCGCTTGATGATGGATTTATCGAGATCACCGTCGGTGATCGGACGGCCGAGGTAGCCACCCGGGTTGACCGGCGTGCGCTTGCGCAGGCCCGGGCCACCACCGCCGTCTCCACCCCAGCCATCACCCTTCCTCGCGCCGGTGCCCCACGTGCCGTACGCCCCGGTGCCCAGCGTGCCGCATGGAGGCACGTTGCAACCACCACCCGCACCACCCCAGTCGTTGACGCCGCCACCGAAGCTGCCCTGTCCTTCGCCCGCACTACCGAATAGCGGACCGTAGACATCGGAGCCATCGAAGCCGTTCGAGAAGTCCGCGGTCGACGCGAGGGTCGCGATGCCGCCCTTGAGCGTGGACATCGACCCCATGAAGCCGGCGTTGCGCGCCTGCTCGATCGCTTGCTCGCGCGCGAGTGACGGCGGCTGGTCGCTGGTCTTCTTGACCTGCATGTGACCGTCCGTGCGCGACGCGTCGGGCTTGCCGGCCTTGCCCTCGTCGAGCGCCATCTTCGCGCCCGCACCTTCGGTGCCGCCGCTGTTGCCGTGATCCGACTCCTCGGGAGGAGGCGGGATGTCGTCAGTCTCCGTGGTCTGGCCCGACGTCGAGACCGCCTCGATGCTCGCGAGGTCGATGTTGACGCCCGAGTTGTCGACCGGAATGGTTTGCAGGAACGCCCACACGCCCATGTGCACCGCGAGCGAGCCCGCGAAGTACGCCATCGTGCGGTTCTCCATGCTCCACAGCGGAGCGACGTGCCTCTTCGGTTGCGCGACCGCCGACACGAGGAACGTGGTGTTGCCCGAGCGCGCGCGGATCTGGCCATTCGACGGGATCGGAACCTCGATCGCGCCAGCGGTGGTCGCCGACGGGCGCGCACGGCCGGTCGCCGCGAGCTCGGACAGCGGCGTCGACCGGCCGTCGATGATCATCTCGCCGTCGATGCCGGCGCCGTAGTTGAAGACGAAGTCGTCGCCCGACGGGGCGATCAACGGGAAGTCCGGCGACGGTGCGGTCTCGAGCGGCTGCTCGACGCCCGGCGCAGTGCCGACGCGATAGAACGGGCTCTTCTTCTCGTTGCGCATCCGCACGAGGCCGGCGGTCATCCCGAGCAGGCCGAGTGCCATGCCGCCGAAGGCGAGGAAGTCGAGACCCGCGGTCGTCGCCACCGGGCGAAACGAGTACGACGGCCTGTTGAGGACGCGCGTGTGATAGTCGAGCGCGCCCTTGTTGCGCGCCGCGGCGTTGACCGAGGTCGCGAACGCGATGCCGGAGCTGAGCAGACACACGAGGCCGGCCGCGAAGAAGCCCCAGGTCTTCGGGGTGACCTTGCCACCGTGGGGGTCCATGCAGTGCTTCACGTTGACGACCGAGTCACCGAGCATCGCGGCAACTTCGATGGCGCGCGCGCCACCGGCTTCGTCAGCGCCGATCGCCGCGGAGAACTGCGGGGCGCTGAACGAGGGCGTCGCGACCGAAGCGGGCGCGGCCACCGGAACGGCCGGAGCCGTGCGAGCGAGGACCGGCAGCGGAGGCGGTGCGACCGGCAGCGCCGGCGGCGCAACCGGCAGCGTCATCGTGGTGGCGCCCACCGTATCGGTCGCCGCGATCGCGAGCTCGATGGTCATCGCGCCGACCGTCAGGACGTCGCCGCTTTGCAGGCGGGCCTTGTTGATCCGCTGGCCGTTGACGAACGTGCCGCGGGTCGAGCCGAGATCGATCAGGCTGACGTCGGTCCCGGTGACCTCGATGATCGCGTGCATGCGACTCACCGACTCGTCATCGATCTGCAGGTGCGCAGAAGGCACCTTGCCGATCTTGATCACGCCGAGGGTCAGCTCTTCTGTGCGAACCAGCTGACCGTTCTTGAGAATGCGAAACGAGAGAGCGAGCTTGGAACCCATGGCAAACCTCCGGCTATGGCGCGTGGGCGCCAGGCGCCGGCTGGTCCGCGGCCCTCTCGCGCGCACTCGCGCGCAAGACGTCGCGGCTTCTCAGCCGATGCAACCGCGCAGCGTCATTGCGTTGCGGTCGAGAGTTGAGACAGCGCCGAGGGCCCTCGGTTCCGGGTTTCTTGCGAATTCGCTTGAACCTGGTGTCAACCTCACTTGCAAGAAAGCCTGCAACCGCGCCGATGTAGGCGATGTCTGCGCCTGAATCGCCGTGATGTGATCTAGGCAATTGCGGTCGTTTTGCAGCTCTGGCACCGTCCGCCGATGAAACGAATCAGCAGTCGCGCCGCGCTCGCCATGGCGACCATTTCTTGCCTGGCCTTGATGGCTTGCGGTGACGACGGGGACTCGAACCCGGATGCTCCGATCGTGCCCCCGCGCATGTGCACCGAGACCTCGAACGCCGCAACGCTGGCGATCAGCGACCAGTCGGATGAGACGTTCGTGCTGTGGTCCGGCACGAGCCCGACGAGCATCGGCGGCGGCGATACCATCATCAACTTCGAGTTCTACGACGTCGACCAGCCGCTCACCGGAACGATCGATCTCGCTGCCGGCGTCAACGCCAACTACGAGACGTGCGCCGCGTGTATCCGCGTGCGCGCGCTCAACGCTGCCGGGGATGCAGTCGAGAAGACGTTCTTCCAGGACGGCGGAACGATCACGCTCACCGAGGACCCGATCACGAACAAGCGGATGATCGGAACCGCCACCGACGTGACGCTCGTCGAGGTCACGATCGACGAGGACACGTTCGTGTCGACCCCCGTCGCTGGCGGCGTTTGCCTGAGCCTCGGCACGATCACGTTGAATGCGGACGCGATTCCCGCGGCATGGACCTGCCCCGACGCCGCGTTCGACGACGGCACCACCTGTAACTGCGCGTGTGGTGCACGCGATCCGGACTGCGACATGGCGGCGGCTCCGGTCGCCGGATGTACGGGCACCCAGGTCTGCTCGGCGCAGAACACCTGCATCGATGTCTGCAACGTGCTGTCCACCCCGCCGGTGGGCTGCCCTGCGGGCGTCTGCGGCTTCGCGTCCGCGACGCAGGACATCTGCGTGACCTCCGCGACGGCGGTTGACCCGGCCGTGCTCGGTGGGACCTGCGCGACGGCCACGCCGATCCTGTGTGCGGTCGTCAACACGGTTGCCACGGGTCTCTGTGACAACTTCGAAGGCGACGACAAGGTCTGCCGCGAGGCGTGCGACGGCGCTGACGATTGCGCGGTCGGCGAGGTCTGCGCGCCGGTCATCGGTACGAGCCCGAAGGGCCTCTGCATCACACCCCCGCTCAACGACACGTGTGAGACCGCGCAGCTCATCACGATCGGGACGCCCGTCACCGGCAAGACCGGCGGCGCGCTCGGAAACTACGGCGCCGGCCTCGAGGTTGCGGCTTGCACCGGAGCCTCGCAGAACGGCGGGGACGTCGCGTACCAGGTCGTCCTGACCGCGGGTCAGATGATCACGGTGACGGTCTCGGGCGTCAGCCCGAAGTTCGACCCGAGCGTCGCGATCCTCGGCCCCGGAACTGCGGCCGCGGTCTGCGGTGTCAACCCGCTGAACTGCCTCAAGGGTGCTGATGCCGGCCTCAACGGTGCCATGGAGACCTTCACGTTCACGGCGACCACCGCGGGTACGCACTTCCTGATCGTCGATACGTTCTTCAGGAACCAGGGCGGCACGTTCACGCTGAACGTCACCTCTCCGTAGTGACCGCACGGAGCGCGCTGGCCGTTCGGGGACTGCGAGTCGCGCTCCCCGACGGCAGCGTCCTGATCGACAGCGTCGACCTGACGATCGCACCGGGCGAAGTGGTCGTCTTGCTCGGCGGCTCGGGCGCCGGCAAGTCGACGTTCGCCCGGGTGTTGTTCGAGCGCGACGAGCTCGAGGCCGCGGGCTTCGATGTCATCGCCGCGCAGCTCGACCTGGATCACGGCCAGCTCGGCCTCGTTCCGCAGCGCGGCGCGCTGTTCGACCACCTCGACGTCCGCGGTAACCTCGAGCTCGCGCTACGCCACGCCGAGGGCGCGTCGCCTGTCGAGGACGGCGACGCCGCGGCGTGGCTCGAGCGCGTCGGCCTCGATCCGGGCCTCGCCAAGCCCGGTACTCTGGTCACCAGCCTCTCCGGCGGGCAGGCGCAGCGCGTCGCGGTGGCGCGCGTGCTCGCGAGTCGACGCAAGCT
>JACCQV010000937.1 GCA_013813945.1 Deltaproteobacteria bacterium
CCGACGGCCACACGTTGCTGGTCCGCATCGTCTCGATGCTGACGAAGATGATCGCATGAGCCGCCTACGCCGACGCCTACGCTTACGCCAACGCCGGATCAACACAGCCGAACTCTGGGGTTAGTAGGATGCCATCGATGCGTGTCCTGATCGCCCTCGCCGCTCTGCTGGTCGGCGGGTGCGGCCGGATCGGATTCGACCCGACCGTGGATGCGACCGGTCCCGGCGATCCGAGCGCGCGGCTGGCATCGATCACGCTGTGGTCGGCGCCCGTCGAGCCGCTGACCGCGCCGCTGTCGCCCGGCTTCGATCCGCAGATCGCGAGCTATGCGACCTCGGTCGGGCTCGCGTTGCAGAGCGTCCGGGTCTCGGCGATCCCGATCGATCCGACGACGACGATCACCATCGAGGGCGCGCCGGTGGCCGCCGCGATCTTGTCGGCGCCGGTGCCGCTGGATCTGGGATCCACCGTGATCACCGTGACCGGGACCTCGCGCACCGGCGCGCGTGCGACCTACACCATCGACATCACGCGAGCGGGCCAGCTCGCGCAGGACGTCTACCTCAAAGCCTCCAACACCGAGGGCTTTGACAATTTTGGCGTCTCGGTCGCGCTGTCAGGCGACACCCTCGCGGTCGGCGCGTCAGGCGAGAGCAGCAGCGCCACCGGGGTCGGCGGCGACCAGGCCGACAATGCCGCACTCGACAGCGGGGCGGTCTACGCATTCACCCGGACCGGCTCGGCGTGGTCGCAGCAGGCCTACCTGAAGGCCTCCAACACCGGCGTCTTTGACGAGTTCGGCTGGTCGATCGCGGTGTCGGGCGACACTCTTGCGGTCGGCGCCTCTGGCGAAGATAGCAGCGCCACCGGGGTCGACGGCAACCAGGCCGACAACACCGCAGGAGGTAGCGGCGCGGCCTACGTGTTCACCCGGACTGGCCCGGCCTGGTCGCAGCGGGCCTACCTCAAGGCCTCCAACACCGAGGGCGGTGACCTCTTCGGCCGGTCGGTCGCGCTGTCGGGCAACACGTTGGTGGTCGTCGCATCTCTCGAGAGTAGCAACGCCACCGGGATCGACGGCAACCAGGCCGACAACACCGCGGGAGGTAGCGGCGCGGCCTACGTGTTCACCCGGGCCGGCCCGGCGTGGTCGCAGCAGGCCTACCTCAAGGCCTCCAACACCGACACCGGCGACTCCTTCGGCCGCGCGATCGCGCTGTCGGGCGACGCCCTCGTGGTCGGCGCGCAATCGGAGGGCAGCAGCGCCACCGGCGTCGGTGGCGACCAGGCCGACAACGCCGCCGTCCAGAGCGGCGCGGGCTACGTGTTTCGGTGACGCCGGCCGGCGTCGGGCGACCGTCGAGTAGGATGCAGTCGATGCGTGCTGATCATCGTCGTCGGGCTGCTCGGCGCGTGCGGCCGGATCAGCTGACCGCGTTCGCGGACTTGAGCAGGAACGTGCGAATCAGCTGGTCGAGATCGCCGTCGAGCACGCCCGCGACGTCCGAGGTCTTGAGCTCGGTGCGGTGGTCGTTGACCTGCTGGTACGGGAACAGAACGTAGCTGCGGATCTGCGAGCCCCACTCGATCTTGAGGCGAGCCTTCGCGTCCGCGTGCGCCTTCTCCTCGCGGAGCGCGAGCTCGTAGTCATAGAGCTTCGCGCGCAGCATCTTGTACGCCTTGTCCTTGTTCGAATGCTGGCTGCGCTCGTTCTGACACTGCACGACGATGCCGGTCGGGATGTGCGTCATGCGCACGGCGGAGTCGGTCTTGTTGACGTGCTGCCCACCGGCGCCACCTGCGCGGTAGGTGTCGATCCGAACGTCCTCGTCCTTGATGTCGACCTCGATGTCGTCATCGATGTCGGCGGTGACGGTGACCGCCGCGAACGAGGTCTGCCGGCGGCCATTCGCATCGAAGGGAGACACGCGGACGAGGCGATGCACGCCGTTCTCCGCCTTGAGCAGGCCGTAGGCGTAGTCGCCGGCCACGGTGAGGGTCGCGCTCTTGATCCCGGCCTCCTCGGCCATCGTCTCCTCGTTGACCTCGACCTTCCAGCCCTTGCGCTCCGCGTAGCGGATCAACATCCGCATCAGCATCATCGCCCAGTCGGAGGCATCGACGCCGCCGGCGCCCGCCGTGATCTGAAGGATCGCGCCGCCACCGTCGAGCTCGCCGGAGAGCATCCGGCGGAACTCCATGTCGTCCAGCGCCTTGGCGACGGCCGCGGCCTGCGTCTCGGCCTCCGTCGCGCTCGCATCGTCGGACATCTCGATCGCGAGCTCGAGCAAGACCTCTGCGTCCGACAGCGCCCGCTGCTGGGTATCGTAGGTCCCGATGATCTGCTCGAGCTGCTTCTTGTTGCGAAGCAGGGTCTGCGCCTTCTTCTGGTCGTCCCAGAAGTTGGGGCGCGAGGCGATCGAGTCGAGCTCCTCGATCTTCAGACGCTTGGCATCGACGTCAAAGTAACCTCCGGAGCTCCGAGACCTTGGTCCCGAGCTCCTTCAGCTGCTTCTTGATCGCGCCGATATCGACTGCCTCGATCGCCATGACCGGGCTGTCTTAGCACGCCCGCTAGCGCGCAGCGCGGTTGGCGCGGAGCTGCACGAGGTTCTCGCTGCCGAGGGCGACTGGGTAATTCCCCGTGAAGCAGGCGGAGCAGTACCCGTTGCCGCTCGTGCTGCCGGCGACGGCCGACATCATGCCGTCGTGCGAGAGGTACGCGATCGTGTCGCTCGTGACATAGCGCCCGATCTCCTCGACCGTGTGCGACGCGGCCACGAGCTCGCTGCGATTGGGCGTGTCGATCCCGTAGAAGCAGGGGTGCGTGGTCGGCGGCGCGCTGATCCGCATGTGGACCTCGCGAGCACCGGCGCCGCGGAGCATCTTGACGATCTTGCGCGAGGTCGTGCCGCGGACGAGCGAGTCGTCGACGACCACGACGCGCTTGCCATCGACGATCGACCGTACCGGCGACAGCTTGAGCCGCACACCGAAGTGGCGGATCGACTCCTGCGGCTCGATGAACGTCCGGCCCACGTAGTGGCTACGGATCAGGCCCATCTCGAACGGGATGCCGCTCGCGCGCGAGTAGCCGATCGCCGCGGGCACGCCGGAGTCCGGCACCGCGATCACGACGTCGGCCTCGACGGGGTGCTCGGCCGCGAGCGCCATCCCCATCTTCTCGCGAGCGCGGTACACGCTCTTGCCGTTCATCAGGCTGTCGGGCCGGGCGAAGTAGACGTGCTCGAACACGCAGAACGACGGCGACTGGGCACCCTGATCGAACCCGAGCTTGTGGCTCGTCATCCCGTTCTTCTCGATGACGACGATCTCGCCGGGCTCGACCTCGCGGATGAACTCCGCCTCGATCAGATCGAACGCGCTGGTCTCGGAGGACAGGACGAACGCGTCCTTGAGCCGTCCGATCGTGAGCGGGCGGAAGCCGTTCGGGTCGCGAACGCCGATCATCTTGTCGTCGCTGGTCAGCAGCACGAGCGAGTACGCGCCGCGAACGCGGGACAGCGCGAACATCAGGCGGCCGAGGACATCCGCCGGGGAGGTCAGGTTCTTCGCCTTCGCCATCAGGTGGACGATGACCTCGGTGTCACTCGAGGTCTGGAAGATCGATCCCTGGGCCTCGAGCTCGGCGCGGATCTCGTTGGCGTTGACGAGGTTACCGTTGTGCGCGATCGAGACCTGGCCGCCGGAGTACTCGAAGACGAACGGCTGGGCGTTGCGGAGGTCGGAGCTGCCCGCGGTGGAGTAGCGGACGTGGCCGATCGCGGTCCGGCCGGGCAGCGTGGCGAGGGATTCCCGGTCAAAGGCGTCCGAGACCAGGCTCATGGCCACATGTCGGCGGAGCTTGCCGTCCTCGACCGCGACCAGGCCGGCGGACTCCTGTCCCCGGTGCTGCAGGGCGTGCATGCCGAGGTACCCGATATTGGCCGCCTCGTCGTGCCCGTGGATGCCGAAGACGCCACACATAGGCGCTCAATTAGCACGGGGGGGTGATCGCCAGTAGCAAACTTGTGGATCTCGCGGGGTTGGCTTACCTTTTTCGGTGCGTGCCACGGCTTTTATGGCGCGATGCACAAGGCATCGAGGGTTCTCTCGATCTCGCATCTGCGGAGATCAAGGTCGGCCGCGCCATGGACTGCGCGATCCGCACGGACGACGCGATGGTCTCTCGTCATCACGCCCGGATCTTCTGGGGCGGTGGCGGCTACGTGCTGGAGGACCTGTCCTCAGCAAACGGCGTGTACTTCCAGGAGCAGCGCGTCCAGAGCCACCTGTTCAAGCACGGTGATGCGGTGCGCTGCGGAAGTCTCTGGCTTCGCTTCGTCGATGCGGGACAGATGCATGTCAGCACCCCGATGGCGGGACCGGCTCCTACTCCGAACCCGAACCCGTCGACGCCGATGATGCAGCACCCCGGCATGGGCGCGATCGCATCGGCGGGCCCGACCGGTCACGTCTCCGCGGTCAACCCGTCTTCGCTGCCGCTGACGCCGCTCTCCACGGGCTCCCCGCAGGCGAACGTCTCGGCGAATGCGAACGCGGAGTCCGACGTCGAGATTCGCGTGCTGCGCCGCCGCGTCGAGCAGCTGCAGACCGAGCTCCGCGTTTACCGCACGAACAAGTTCAATCAGGACACCGCGCGCCGGATGGAAGATCTCGAGAACGACCTCTCGATGATCGAGATCGAGCGCGACAACCTGAAGAACCGCATGGAGCGGGCCGAGAAGCAGCTCAGCCTCGAGGCCGGCAGCGTCAAGGTTCGCCGCGCGCTCGAGATCGCGGCTGCCACGGCGGAGACCGCTGCGTCGCTCAATGATCTGCTATCGAGCCTGCGCATCGAGGTGATGGCAGCCGAGGGCGAGTTCGAGCAGTACTCTGCGAACATGCCGCGCGCGAGCTTCGAGCTGATTCGCCAGTCGATGAAGGACGCGGCGAGTCACTGCGACGAAGCGCGCGAGCTACTGCGCAAGCTCCGCGAAGTCGCCGAGTAGCAACTGCCTAGAAGCGCGCCGGCAAGTAGTCGAGGCCGAGCCAGAGCGCGCCGTGGGCCAGGGTCAGGAACGCGGCCATCCACAGCGTCGTCATCACGCCCTGGATCTCGAACCACTTCCACTTCGAGAAGATCTTCACGGTGCCGACCAGCAGCACCATGTTGACGACGAACGGCATCAGGAAACCTGCTGCACCCATCGTCGCGACATTGAGGATCGGCGCGAGCAGCCAGTAGAGCGCGGTGTTGAGCACCGCGAACACGAGCGCGATCAGTGGGAGCACGCGCTTCTTCGTGACGATGACCTTCGGGTTCTTGCGTGTCGCGATGAAGAACACGAGCCCGAACACGACGAGGCGGACGCCGAGCTTGATCAGGATCGCAGTGCCACCGCTCATGGACGGAGCATGGCACGGCGGGGGGCCACACACCGATGGCAGGGGTCGCACCCTGGGATCGCTCCGGAAACGACCTACAGAAACATGACCCGGACTCACCCGAAACCAGAACCATCCCGAGTGGTTGGACCACCACGATTGTATCTCTGCGATTACACTCACTCGACAAATGTCGACATGCCGTTACAATTGGAGAATGGCGGATGTAGTCGACGGAGTCAGACCTGAAGTCAGGGTCGACCGTCGCGCCACCTCCAAGCTGCGCCGCCGACGCGATGACGTGTGGATCGCCTCCACCGCGATGGTCGCAGCGATGCTCGCACTGCCGCTGGCGCAGAACAGCTGGCATGGACCCGAGGTCGCGTCGGTCCTCGCGGTGTCCGCGACGGCAATGTTCGCAGGTCAGCGGTGGGCGATCGCCCTCGTCGTGATCGCCCAGATGATGCTGATGCCGACGCTCGTCCCACGCCTGTTCCTCGCACCGACCGATCTGACTGCGGGAACCACGGGGCTGGTCGCGATCGCGGCACTCGTTCCCGGCGTGCTCGCGATGCGGCGCGCCGCCGCGGCACTGGTGCTGATCACGGGCTGGCAGCGGACGCAGAGCACGTGTCGCCGCGCGCACGTCGGGCTGATCGCCGCGGGTGCGCTCGCCGCGGTCCTGCCGTTCATCTGATCCGCGGAGTCGGCTAGCCGACCCAGGTTCGCGCGTTCGCGAACATCCGCATCCACGGGCTGCGATCGAACGTCCACTCGCGCGGGTGCCACGACATCAGCACGTTGCGAAACACCCGCTCGGGATGCGGCATCATGATCGTCAGTCGACCGTCGGCCGTGGTCAGCGCCGCGATGCCATTGGGAGAGCCGTTCGGGTTCGCGGGATAGGTCGTGGCGATCTCGCCGCGGCCGTCGACGAATCGCGCAGCGACGAGGCCCGACTGCTCGATCGCCACGAGCTGCGCCGGAGCGAGCTCTGCCCTGCCCTCGCCGTGCGAGGTGGCGACCGGGATCCGCGAGCCCGCCATGCCGCGGAAGAAGATCGATGGGCTCTCGGCGATCCCGAGCATCACCTCGCGCGCCTCGAACTGCTCGGAGCGGTTCCGCACGAAGCGCGGCCAGTGCGCAGCGCCTGGTAGCTGATCCGCGAGGTCGGCGAGCATCTGGCAGCCGTTGCAGACACCGAGGAGGAACGTGTTGTCGCGCGCGAGGAACGCCGCGAGCGCCGCGTTCGCGCGTGCGTTGTAGCGGAACGTCGACGCCCAGCCGCGGCCAGCACCGAGCACGTCACCGAACGAGAACCCACCGCACGCGACGACGCCGCGCATGTCGGACAGATCGACGCGACCTTCGATCAGGTCCGTCATGTGGACATCGACGGGCTCGAACCCCGCGAGGTGGAACGCGGTCGCCATCTCGATCTGGCCGTTGACGCCCTGCTCGCGCAAGATCGCGACGCGCGGCGAGGTCACCTTCTTCGGCGGGCCACCGGGAATCTGGTCGCGCGGCGGCCCGGGGTTCGGATCGAACGTCAGGTGTGCGGAGAGGCCGGGTGCCGCGGGATCGAGGCGCGTCGCGTGCTCCTCGGCCGCGCACGTCGGATCGTCCCGCAGCCGCTGGATCTCGTACGTGACGTGCGACCACCGTGCACGGAGCTGGGTGCGCTGCGTGTCGACGACGAGCTTGCCGGCATGGGCGATCCGGACGTGGTTGCCGCGGCTCGCGCGTCCGATCGCGTGGACTCGCGCACCCGTGTTGACGAGCGCCGCAGTCACCTGATGAACGTCTGCGGCAGCGACCTCGATGATCGCGCCGAGCTCCTCGGCGAACAGCGCGGCAAATGGATCCACATGCACGGCGGTGACATCGAGCTCGAGTCCGAGACCGGATGCGAAGGCCATCTCGAGCGCCGTGACCACGAGGCCGCCGTCGGAGCGGTCGTGGTACGCGGTCAGCTTGGTCTTGACGAGGAGATCTTGAAGCGCATCGTAGAGATTCGCGAGACGCTTCGGATCGTCGAGATCGGGCGGGACATCGCCGAGCTGACCAAACACCTGTGCCAAGCACGAGCCCCCGAGCCGGCCCTGGCCAGCCCCGAGATCGACGAGCAACAGCTCGTGTCCTTCGCCACGCAGCTCCGGCGTCATCGCCTTGCGCACGTCGTTGACCGGACCGAATGCCGTCACCACGAGCGTCACCGGCGAGACCACCGCGCGCGTCGAGGCAGCCGCACCGGCCGCAGGCACATACGGCAAGGCCGTACCCGTCGCCGTCCCCGATGCGATTCGCTCGCCCACCGCATCCGCGGCCGCGACCGCGGCGCCGATCTTGGCACCGTACGCCTGCGCGGCGTAGGCATCGCCGCGCGCGCCGGGCTCGGTGCCACGCATGCGTGCGAGCTCCTCGAGATCGAGCGTCTTCTGCGCGGCGCGCTCGAGCTCCGCGAGCTCTCGATCGACCGTCGCGTCGTCGCGTGTCATGACCGTCTCGCCGTCGAGATGGCGCTCGAGGTCCGCGAGCGCATCCACCGCGCTGACAGGC
>JACCQV010000938.1 GCA_013813945.1 Deltaproteobacteria bacterium
CCGACGGCCACACGTTGCTGGTCCGCATCGTCTCGATGCTGACGAAGATGATCGCATGAGCCGCCTACGCCGACGCCTACGCTTACGCCAACGCCGGATCAACACAGCCGAACTCTGGGGTTAGCTGAACAGCTCGGTCAACGAGCCGGTGAGCGGGATGAGGCCCCCGGCCGAATCAGGGACCGACGTCAGGCCGAACGAGGTATCCGGTTGGCCCATCACGCGAAGCACGCTGACGTGCAGCCGATTGCTCGCCGGCCCGAGCAGCACGTGGTTGGGTTGCGGGCTCGTGAACGTTCGCGGATAGCGAACGTAGCGCCCGGTCCGCAGGCCGAGATTTCCGCCACCTGCGATCACCGTGAACGTGTCGTTGTGGAAGTGGTGGGGCGTCGCGAGCTCGGTGAGCCAGACGACCACGGTGTTGTCGAGCATGGTGCCGTTGCCCTCGACCACAGCGTCGAGCTGTTCGAGCAGGTACATGAAGTGGTTTGCGTACCAGACGCCGAGATCGCGAATCGCTTGCTCCGCCATCGGCACGTACGGCGCACCGCACGAGCTGCCGCCTGGCATCGCCTGGTGGGCGTACGGATGGACCTGGGCCTCGGCGGGATAGCCGAACTCGGGGCACTGCGGGATCGGGGCGACGAAGGTGACGACTCGCGTGAGGTCGCACGCGAACGCGAGTCTGATCAGGCGCATGAACTGTGTGATCTTGTGACCGGTGGCCGCGAAGCCCGTGTCGCACAGCGCCGAGGGGCCGGCTCCGAGGCTCAGCTCGAGGTCGCGGATGAGTGCTCGATGAGCTTCGAGACGGGCCCGAGCGTCGGACTCCAGGCGCGCCCCGAGGAACTCATACTCGCGCGCGACCAGGTCGAGCACCGACGGCCGCAACGAGGCAATGAGCTGCGCGCGACCGACTGGCTGCCCCGACGATGGAGGAACGTAGCCACCGAGGAGATCCTGATAGGCGACATCCGGCGCGGACACCATGGGTGAAGATTGCCCGGGCCCGAGGAACGAGAACGGTGCGACCGTCAGGTTGGGGACGTAGTCGGATCCATAGACACGTGACCCGAACCGGCCGGGCGCGGCGGTTCGCAGCGCGAGTTCCTGATCGATCGAGCGAGCGCCGCCCGTGCACGGGACACCGGCTTGCTGGCGCACGCGATTGGCGGTCAGCAGCCCGGCGACTGCGATGGAGTGGTTGTTCGGATCGGTGTGCTCGCGCCACGCCTCCTCGATGTTCGACAGGTTGACCGTGTTCGCCAACCCTTCGACGACGAGCAACCGATCGCGGAACGAATGCAGCGGCTGGAGGACTGCACTGAACTCCTCGCGAGGCACCGGCGTCAGTGGACGCTCGGCGAACGCGAGGGCGCTGCCACCGGGAACCTGCATCATCCAGGAGCTCGGCGTGTGACCGTGCGCGGTGACGAAGTAGATGACCCGCCTGGGTGGAGGTGCAGGGTCGGCCGCTCGCGATCTGCGACTCGCGCCGAGCGTGATGAGGCTGGCCAGTCCGCCCATGCCGAGTGCCTTGAGGAGTTGTCGGCGCTTCATCATGGGGTCGGCCTCTTGCGCAAGCGGAACGTCTGCGAGGCGACGATCTCCGTGAGCAGGGTCCGCAGATCTCCGCGGCTGTCGATGAACCGCGAGCCGATCTCCTCCACGATCGCTGCTTCGTCCGAGGTCGGCGTTCGTCCGAGTGCGTACTCGATCCACTTCTGCGCCGCGCACCGATGGACGACCTTGCTACGGCCGAGCAGCGTCGAGAGCTCGATCGCGTTCGCGAACGTGCCATCGACGTCGGTTCCGTTGACCTCTCCGCTCGGATCGATCGCGAGTCCTTGCTGCGCCGTGATGAAGGCACCGCTCGCGGTGTAGCTCTCGAAGCCAAACCCGAACCCGTTCAACGAGTGGTGACATTGCTGACAGCTTCCAGTGGTCCGCGCCTCGAACAGCATGCGATTCGTTTGCGGTCCGCTGTTCGGGTCCGGCATGGGGATCGAGAGATCGACGCCGTCCGGCGGTGGTGCGGGCAGCTGACAGAGGAGTCGGAGGTTGATCGCGTTACCGCGGATCGGCGGAGACGTTCCCCCGCGGTGCGAATACCCGGCGAGGAATGCGGCGCGTGTGAGAATCCCGGCTCGCTGCTCCGCGGGCAGAGTGACCTCGCGCCAGCTGTCGGCGGTGGCAGGGCCGTCGACGCCGTAGACGCGCGCCATCTCGTTGTTGACCCACGCGCGCCGGCTGGTGAGCAGGTCGCCGAGCGTGCCGACGTCGGTGAACGATCGCTCGACGAACATCCGGGATTCGCGGAGAGCGGATGCCTGCGTCGTCGAGGTCCACGCGGCATCGACCTCGCTGGTCCGGACCTCGTGCTCGTCGTTCATGATCCGATCGAGCGCGAGCCACTGGCGATGGAAGTCCCATGCGAGCCGCAGTGCGCGCGGATCCGAGAGCATGCGCGCCGCTTGCTGCCGGATGTCATCTTCGGTCTCGAGCTGACCCGCGCCTGCAGCTCGCAGGAGCTCGTCGTCGGGAATGCTCTCCCACAGGAAGAACGAGAGCCGGCTGGCCATCGCGTAGCCGTCGACGGGCAGTACGGGCTCGGTCGTGGACGCGAGGACGTCCGCGGGCTCTGCACGGTAGAGAAACTGCGGCGCCTGCAGCATCGCGCTCAGCGTCAGCTGCACGGCCGCCGAAAAATCTACCGCGGTCGCCCACGACGTGAAGCGTTGCGTGAAGTGAGCTTCTTCCTCGACGGTGAGAGGACGCCGGAAGATGCGTGCGCCTGTCGTCTGGAGGAAGTCGGTGGCGCAGGCGGCCGCCTGCGTGGGCGTTGCCCAGCCGGGACAACCGGTAACGGCTGCGACCGCTGTGGCGTCCTGGGTCGCTGCCGCCGCATAGAGGTGCGCGATCGCCTCGAACCTCGCGACGCGGACATCCGAGGGCGCCTGTGCGTTGACCTCGTTCTCGAACCCCGAGACCGAGTTATCGGTGGGCAAGGGCGGTAACACCGGGTGGAGTCCCGGGAACAGATCGTTCAACGCGTAGAGGTACTCGGTGTTGCTCAGCCGCCGCAGCGGAGCCGGTCCGACGCCTGGGACAGTGAGCGCCCGATCGTTGCCGCAGCCGAGCGCGAGCAACAGCAGCGCGAACGCGGCCCTTCGATGCATACCCCGAGACCAGGGTAGCAAGGCCTCGACGGCGGTTGGCGAGAAAGACGAGGCGATCGACATGAGCTGCCTCGAGGAGCGCCGAACTGGCATTGCTCGGCGCGCATGGGGTTGCTGGCCGCTGCTACCGCAATCCTCGCGATCATCATCGCGCAGGTGCTCGGGCCACGGCTGCGGCGATCCGCGGTGCGCAAGCGGCTGGATGCCGGCTCGCTGACGATCACGGGCAGCAAACCGACGACGTCTTGCGGTTTGTGCTCGCAGCGCGCCTCGAAACCACGGCGAGATGAATCAGCTCGGCACGGGCGTGTTATCGTCATCCACATCTCCTGCCAGGCGATGAGGATTCGATACGCGGCCAGGACGGATCTCGGGATGCGGCGCACGCATAACGAAGATGGCTACGGCATCCTCGAAGCGGACAGCCTGATCCTGGTTGCCGACGGGATGGGTGGCCATGCTGCGGGCGAGGTCGCGTCGGAGCTGGCGCTCGCGGCGGTCAGCGAGTTCTATCACCAGACGCACGTCCGCCCGGAGGTGGCCTGGCCGTTCGACCGCCTGCCAGCGCTGAGCCTCCTGGAGAACCGCCTCTCCTGCGGCTTCCAGGTGGCGAACCAGAGGATCTTCGAGATGTCCTCGGTCGGCCAGGGCCGCAAGGGCATGGGCACGACCCTTGTCGCGGCCGGCGTCGTCGAAGACGAGATCTGTCTCGCGCACGTCGGCGACTCGCGCGCGTACCGGATCCAGGATGGTGCGATCGCGTTGTTGACTCGTGACCACTCCCTCCTCGAGCAGTTCAAGGAGCTCTATCCCGAGATGACGCGCGAGGAGGAAGAGAACTTCCCGCACAAGAACGTCATCACGCGCGCACTCGGGCTGTCCGACATCGTCGAGGTCGACGTCCAGACCCACGAGCTGCGTGCCGGAGATCTCTACCTGCTGTGCACCGATGGACTCTCCGGTCATCTCGAGGACGACGAGATCCTGGAGCTCATGCAGGGCACCCAGGATCTCGAGCGCTCCGTAGCGGAGCTCATCGAGCGCGCGAACGAGCTGGGCGGCCACGACAACATCACGGTCGTTGCGCTGCAAGTCGGCTGAGCGAGGTTGGCGCTACCGACCGCGCGGTGCGGTCACCTGGTAGGCGCGAAACCGCTTCTTCTTGATTCGACCCGCGTTGAGCCCGTCGATGGCACGTGGGCCCGTTGCCGCCGTGACCGCGACGAAGCTGATGCGATCCATCACGCTGATCTGACCGATGTCTGTCGCGGCGATGCCGACCTCGGTCGTCAGTGCGCCGACGATGTCGCCGGGACGGAGCCGATCGTGGCGGCCGCCCTGGATCGCGATCGTGATCATCGCAGGTGGGGGCGCGCGCTCGGTTCCCGGCTCGGGAAGCGGGGAGACTGGAACGTCCGCGAGCGGACCACGACGAAGCTCGTCGAGGGCACGGCGATCGCCAGGACCGACGAGCGTGATCGCGAGACCGTCGTGGCCGGCACGCGCGGTGCGCCCGATCCGGTGCACGAAGACATCATCCTCGCGGGGCAGATCGTAGTTGATCACCGCACCGAGCTCGTCGATGTCGAGCCCACGTGCTGCAACATCGGTCGCCACGATCAGCCGGAGGCTGCCGTTCTTGAGCAGCAGCAGCACGGTGTTGCGGTCGTGCTGATCCATGCCGCCGTGGAGAGCGACCGCAGCGAAGCCCGTGAGGCTGAGGGAGTCAGCGACCGAATCGCAGGTCTCTCGGTGATTGCAGAAGATCACCGCGGACTCGGGGTGGTGATGACCCAGGATCCGTGCGAGCGCGAGCATGCGATCGCCGGTGCCGACGTCATAGATCAGCTTCGTCACCTGCGATGCGGTATCCGCCGCGGGCGCGACCACGTGGAGCGCGTCCTTCTGGAAGCTCGCACTGAGTGCGCGGACCGCGTCGGGGAAGGTCGCGGAGAACAGCAGCGTCTGCCGATCCTTCCAGGTCTCCGCCGCGATCGTGGTGACCGCGTCGATGAAGCCCATCTCGAGCATCCGATCTGCTTCGTCGAGCACGAGCGTCCGGATCGCACCGAGATCGAGACGGTTGCGCGCGAGGTGATCCAGCACGCGACCTGGCGTACCGACGACGATGTCGACGCCGCCCTCGAGCGACGCGCGCTCACGCTGGATCGAGCTGCCACCGCTGAGCGTGATGATCCGGGTATGCGGCAGGGGACGCGCGAGGCGCCGTAGCTCGTCCGCGACCTGCGCCGCGAGCTCACGCGTCGGACACAGCACGAGTGCGCCAGGTCGACCGCTGCGCGGCGTGACCCGCGCGAGGAGAGCGAGGCCAAATGCGGCGGTCTTGCCGGTACCGGTGCCGGCCTGACCGAGGACATCGCGTCCTTCGAGCATCGCAGGGAGTGCGAGTGCCTGGATGGGCGTCATCTCGCGGTAGCCGAGCTGATCGAGGTTGTCGAGCCAGGGCTTGGCGAGTGGCAGCGTCGAGAAGGCGAGGTCGGACATGGCGGGACGGCGCGGGCAGGGTACTCGATCGGGTTGGCGGGCGTATGATGGCGCCGTGCTCCGAGCCTGCACCTTGCTGCTCGTCGCCGCGGCGTGCGGCGGGGATCCCGCTGCCAGCGATGCGGGTCCGGGAGACTCTCAACCGGAGGATGCCGCCGTGGATGCTGCGATCCCTAGCAAGCTCGTCGCGTACGTCAGTGGCGGCACCCACATCGCCTGGTACGACGTCGATCGCGCGACCGGTGCGCTGCATCCGATCTCCACGGTCGTAGCAGTTCGCGGGCCGGCATCATTCCTCGCACACCGGGGCTCCACGCTGTACGCAGTCGCAGAGTCTGACAACCGGGTCGGCGCGTACGCCGTCGCGCCGGCGACCGGCGCGCTGACCTTCATCAATGATGTCGCGGCGGGCGGCACCGGGCCGACGCATGTCTCGGTCGATGCGACCGGCCGCCACGTGTTCGTCGCGAACTATAGCAACGGCACGGTCTCCGTGTTTCCCGTGCAGGCCGGTGGCGGTCTCGGCGCGGCGGCGCAGACCCTGACGCCCGGCGCGAACGCTCACATGATCGCGCCCGATCCGACGAACCGCTCCGTCTTCGTGCCCTGCCTCGGGGCGAACATCGTCGCGCAGTATCGCTTCGAGCCCACCACCGGCGTGCTGACCCCGAGCACCCCGGCGAGCGTCGCGACGGCGAGTGGCGCCGGACCACGCCACATCGCCTTCGCGCCGGACGGGATGTTCGCGTACGTGATCAACGAGCTCGACAGCACGATGTCGGCGTTCACGCTGGATCCGGCGACCGGCCGGCTGACTTCGATCCAGACGCTCTCGACGCGTGCGGCCGGTGCGACGGGAACGAACACGACTGCCGAGGTCGTCGTGCATCCCACCGGCAAGTACCTCTATGGCTCCAACCGTGGCGACAACACCGTCGTGG
>JACCQV010000939.1 GCA_013813945.1 Deltaproteobacteria bacterium
CCGACGGCCACACGTTGCTGGTCCGCATCGTCTCGATGCTGACGAAGATGATCGCATGAGCCGCCTACGCCGACGCCTACGCTTACGCCAACGCCGGATCAACACAGCCGAACTCTGGGGTTAGATCGCTCGAGCTCGCACTACGAGCGCTGCCGGTTCCGCCGCCGAGCAGCAGACCGACCACGGCGATCAGCAGCAGGCTCCCGCGGAGCCCACGCCCGGAGTCACAGCAGCCGCCACCATCGGGATCGCTGCCGGTGAGGTCAGCTCCGCCGGGCGGACCATCCCCACCCGGATCGACGTCGTCGGCGGCGCAATCGATCTTCGTCGTGATGGTCTCGCTGCCGGCAGGGCGCGGACCGTAGTGCGGCTCCGGGCAGAGGCTCTCGCGGGCGCCGAGATCCGGGCCGGCGCCGTCGTGCCGTGCGTTGATGCCGGGGAGCACGCGGCCGACATCGTGCGCGTTCGACGTGGCGGCGAGCTCCAGCTGAGGCGGTAGGACCTGGGTCGTGTAGCTCGCAGGAGGCGCGAACGCAGGCGCGAACGCAGGTGTGCCGAGCACGACGCCGTTGTCCTCGACGCCGGCCGGTGCTGTCGCGAGCGTCGCGAAGCTCCTCGCCGTGCCGACCGTGCCGAGCCAGTACCCGCTGTCGGGGTAGTAGCCGTTGTAGTCGAACTCGCCGCCGTCGATCGCTGCGGTCCATTCCACGTTGCGACCCGCCGGTGATGCCGGACCCACGAACAGGTTGTTCGCGATCACGAAGTTGTGCTGCGTGATCGGGGTCTGGAGGTTCAGCGCCATCCGCGGACTGACGAACGTGTTGTGATAGATCAGCACGCCGGACGGCTCGACGGTGCCGCCGACCGACTTGAGCTTGATCTGCTCGTCGTAGACGTTGACGGCCTGGTTGCGCAGCACATAGACCGGACCGCCATAGGCGGGCTGGATCGAGATCGCGGTGTACACGTTGGTGAACCGGTTCCCGAACAGGCGGACGTTGCCTTCTCCTCGGTCGAGCTCGGTGCCGTCGCCGTAGATCTCGTGGATGTCGTTGCCATAGAAGTCGTACGCGCGGCCGCCTTCGGCGAAGTTGAGCATCGGATCGCCAAAGCCCGCGATGTCGTTGTGGCAGACGACGTGCCCCGACCCGTCGACGCGGATCCCCTGGTCGTCGTTGTGGATCGCCCCGTCGTCGCTGGACAGCAACGGCCACGCGAGCCTGCCCTTGATCACGTTGTCGCAGATCGTGAAGTCGGTCTGCGCAGTGCCGGACCCGATGCCGTGCACGACGTTCTCGATCGTCACGCGGGTGACCGCATTGGCCGTCGTCTCGTTGCCGAGGAAGCGAAGCCCGCGCACGCCGTTGCGGATCGTCAGGCGCTCGATGTGGACGTGACTGACCGCGGCCTCGACGATGTTGCAGCCGCCGCAGTCATCGCCATCGAGGATCGTGCCGGTCTGTGATGCACCACGGACCACGATCGGGTTGTCGGCAGTTCCACTCGCCATCAGCGTGAACGGTCCGACGTAGACACCGTCGGCGAGTGTGATGACGTCGCCGGGCTGCGCCATCTGCAGCGCGGTTCGCAGCTCGGCAGCCGTGGTCACGGCCTTCACGTTCGGCGTGATCGGATCGCGGGGCAGCGGCCGTGTCTTGACCTGCACCTGGCGGGTCGTGCTGCCGCCGTCGGGGTCGGTGGCGATCAGCTCGACGTCGTAGGTCGATCCGGGCACGAGGTCGAAGATCGTTCCAGCGAGCTGCTCGGGTACGGTCCGTCCGGTGACGGTCTCCGGCCGCACGCGGAACAGCGGCAGCGCGTCGGTGGTCCCCACGCGCACCGCGATCGACGCGTTGCGGTTCGCGTCTCCCGAGATCAGGACCTGGATCCCCACCGTGTGCAGGGTCGGGCGATCGACCTTGACCTCGGTGATCGTCAACGCATTCTGCGCGAAGGCCGGCGCGCTCCAGAGTAGCAGGAGCAGGAGGATCGTTCGCATGCGGTGATGCTATCCGCGATCGTCGTCGCCAGGAGCTACATGCGTGTGACGAGGCGCGCGACCTCCTCCGCGCAGCCTCGGGCGAGCGTGAAGCCGGCCCCGCCGTGGCCGTAATTGTGGATGATCCGGCCTTCGCGCTCGAGCCGGACCTCGAGACGATACGGACGAAGCCCCACGCGCTCGGTGCGAACGTTTCCGACCGCGAGGCCGAGCGAGCGCGCCTGGTCGAGGATTCGCCGCGTGACGTCGCGATCGATCTCGGGCAACGCACCGGGCGGCCACGGCAGCGTGGAGCCTCCCAGCACGAGCTCGTCGCGACGGGGGATCATGTAGAAGATCGCCTCCGGGTTGCGGTGATCGGTCACGGTGATCGAGCGATCGACGGTCCCCGGATCGGTGATGACGATCTGTCCGAGTAGCGGGTAGATGAGGTCGTCGGGCGCGAGCTCGCGTGATCCAAGTCCGGTGCAGTTGATCACGAAGTCACCGGGCTCTGCCGCGAGGTCGAAGACCGCGCGCCGCTCGACCGGCGCGCGCACCCGAGCAGCGAGCCACGGCAGGAACCGGGCGGGCTCGACGCGCGGCGCACTGAACTTCCACGCGACGAGATCCATCGATACCGGCGCCGCGGCCCGCGAGACCTCGATGTTTGCAGCCCACCACGGGGGCGGGTGGTCGTACTCGCTCTCCTGCGTGATCTCGTATCCCGTCAGCAGGTCGATGCCTGCCTCGGGATCTCCGGACAGCCGCTGGAGCCAGGCCCGCGTGAGCGCCGCCCACAAGGCGACCTTCGCAGGCGGCCCGACGCGATAGGGGAACCAGATCGCTCCGGCAATCGCGGACGTCGTCTGCGCGCCGGTCGCCGCGGCGACGATCCGGACCGAGTGGCCCTCCTGCTCGAGCGTGAGGGCGGTCGTCAGCCCGATGATGCCGGCGCCGACGACGGTGATCTCCACGCCGGGAGCATAGCGCCCTCGGGCTGTCGCGGCGCGTCTGCCGCGATCGAGGGCGATCGGCACCTGCTCGGGGCGGCGCAGGACGCGATGGTACCGTTGTCCCGTGGATCCGCTGGTCGTCGTGCTGTTGACGGTGACCGCGCTGCTCGCCGGCACGGTCGACGCGATCGCGGGTGGCGGTGGGCTGATCACGCTCCCCGCGCTGCTCACCGCCGGGCTGCCGCCGCACCTCGCACTCGGGACCAACAAGGGCCAGAGCGTGTGGGGGTCAGGCGCGGCGCTCGTCGCCTTCTGGCGCGCCGGCCGTGTCGATCGCAGACAGGCGCTGTTCACGTTCCCGCTCGGGCTCATCGGATCGCTGTTCGGTGCCGAGCTCGTGCTGCTGATCGCGCCAGCGTCGTTGCGTCCGATCGTCATCGCGATGCTGATCGGCGCGGCCGTGCTGCTGGTGATCCGGAAGCCGCAGCGTGAGGGCGAGGACGGTGACGGTCGCCCGTGGATCGCTGCGGTACTCGCGTTCACGATCGCCTGTTACGACGGTTTCTTCGGCCCGGGAACCGGGACGTTCCTGATCGTCGGGTTCGTCGCGCTGTGCGGGCGTTCGATGCTGCGGGCGACCGCGGATGCGAAGGTCGTCAACTTCGCTTCGAACCTCGCGGCGGTCGCGGTGTTCGCGCACCAGGGCAGCGTGATGTGGGAGCTCGCGCTGCCGATGGCAGCAGGCCAGCTCGTCGGTGGCGTGATCGGCGCGCGGCTCGCGATCAAGGGCGGCGCGGCTCTGATCCGGCTGATGGTGCTCATCGTCTCCGGCGCGCTCGTGATCAAGCTCGGCTACGATCTCGTGTGACGAGCTACTTCTTCGTGCACTGCTTGAGCTGCAGGCCCGAGAGCAGCTTCTTCGCGATGAGCGTCTCGCATGCGTTCTGGTGGATGTACCCACCCTCGGAGTCAGCCTCGAATGCCTCGAGGACCGCGTCCTTCACGGAGTCCCAGCACGTGACCATCAGCTTGCGGGCCTTCGGCGCGTTCGGATAGTCGGGCGGCAGCGCGATGCCAGCGACGACGGCGATCTTGAAGTCCGAGTCGGCGCACAGCGCCTTGTTGTCCTTGCCCACCGCTGCCTCGAAGAACGGCACCGAGGAAGCCGAATTCATGCTCCTGCGTGCGAGCTTGGCGACCTTGAGCGCGAGTGCCTTGTCCCCGCCCGAGTTCGCGACGAACCGCATGCCGATCTTGATGCAGTTATCGAGTCCGTACGAGCTCCAGTAGCCATTGGTCTGGCTGAAGCAGCCCTCGAGGCCCTGGTACCCCAGCTCGGCGCGCGGTTTGGTGTACTTCGCGCTCTTGAGCAGAGCCGGATACTCCTTGTCGATCTGATCGATCGCCGCGGCCGTCGAGCCGTCGTCGGTGTCGAGGATACCGAGCACGCCGCCGGCAGCGGTCGCCGCGACGTCGAGCCACTCGGCCTTGCGCTGCGCTGGCGCGATATCACCGATGTGCAGGAACGCCTCCTTGAACGCACTCTGGTCGTTGAGCGCCTTGAGATCGGCGAGCGTGTACTTCTTGTTGTCGGCCTGCGCGACCGACGAAACCAGCATCATGGCAATGACGAGCCTGCGAACGTTGGACATGTCCAGCCCTTCCACGGTCTTGAGAATGTGAAGCGAGACCCCCGAACGGGCGCGCCGACTACAGCTTCTTCATCAGCCAGGGCTTCGCCCAGTCGCTGAAGTTCACCTCGTCATTGTTGCCCATGTACTTCACGATGCCGGCCTTGCTCAGATCGAGCGAGCGCGGCTTGCCGTAGCCGCACTGGAATCCCTTGATC
>JACCQV010001118.1 GCA_013813945.1 Deltaproteobacteria bacterium
ACGCTGGATCACGTCGTCGAGCGATGGGTCCGTCAGCAGGCCACGTGCGGTCGCGAGTCGTGGGCTCGCCAGTGCTGCCAGAACGCCCGCCGAACCACCTGCCAGAAACGATCGCCGGGAGAGCTTCACGCGACCGACACTACACCGGGATCCGGGGCGGGTAATGGTACGGTGCCCGCGTGGACGAGCTGCTCTCCGACGTCAAGGCCGGTCGCCTCGACCCGATCTACGTGCTGCACTCGGAGCACCCGATCCTGATCGAGCGGACACTCGCGGCGATCCGCGATCAGGTCGTTCCGCCCGCGGCGCGCGGCTTCAACTACGACGTGGTCGAGGGCAAGGCGTCAGCGGCGCGCATCGTGAGCCTCGCGCAGACGCTGCCCATGATGGCGGCGAAGCGCATGGTGTTCGTCCGCGATCTCGCCGGTATGCCGGCCGACGATACCGAGGCCCTGCTCGCGTATCTCGCGAAGCCGAACCCGAGCACCGTGATCGTCGCGCTCGCCAGCAAGATCGACAAGCGGATGAAGCTGTACGCGCAGCTCTCGAAGAAGGGCTGGCTCCACGTGCTCGAGGCGCCGCGCCAGGTCGCGCCGTGGCTCCGTGCCGAGGCGCAGGCGCGGGGTGTCAAGATCGAGCCGAATGCGGTCAACCGGCTCGTCGACGCCGTCGGTGGTGACCTGTCACGCCTCGCACTGGCCGTCGAGCAGCTTGGCCTCTATGCGGGTGATCGCCCCGTCACGTCGGATGACGTCGACGACCTGATCGCGGATACCCGCGAGCGCTCCGTGTTCGAGCTGACCGATGCGATCGGCGCGGCGGATCGGGCGCGGGCTCTCGTCGCGGTGGCCTCGCTGTGCGATCAGCGCGAGAGCGCGGTCGGTGTCGTCGTCATGCTCGCGCGGCACATCCGCCAGCTGTCGGTGTTGCACACGCTGCGGCAGACCAACGTTCCGCGCCCGCAGTGGGCGCAGGCGATCGGTGTGCCGCCGTTCGTGGTCGACAAGCTGACGGCGCAGGCGCGGAGCTATTCGCCCGAGGCGCTCGCGCTGGCGACCCAGCGGCTCGCCACCGTCGATCGTGCGCTCAAGGGAGACATCACGCTGACGTCGCTGCCCGACCCAAGTGGGGCAGGCGGCTCTGCGTGGACCGGGCCACAGATCAAGGCGCTCGGTCGCGAGCTCGGCGAGCGCGTGATGCTCGAACAGGTCGTCGACGGTATCGTTCAGCTCGCGACGCGCTAGTCCCCGGGAGCCGCGCCTCGGGGCTCAGTCGCCCCTGAAGGGGTTCCTTCGCCGCAGGGTTATTTTCGCGGCTTGCTCCGCTGCGCGCGAAAATTCGATCTGTGCGGCTCAGTCGCCCCTAAAGGGGTTCCTTCGCCGCAGGGTTATTTTCGCGGCTTGCTTCGCTGCGCGCGAAAATTCGATCTGTGCGGCTCAGTCGTCCTCGAGTGCTTTGTCGAGCTGGGCCCCCTGGTCGTACTCGACCGTCTGCGTGTCGAACTCCGATGGGGAGCGCGGAGGCGGCGGGGCGGAGGGACGCGGCGGGGCGGGCGGACGCAGCGGCAGCGAGATCGACGGCGACGTCTCCTCGCCCGAGATTCCCATGTCCTCGAACGGCTTGCGGTACTCGTAGGGCAGGCGCGCGAACTGCTGTGCGAGCGTCGAGCGCGGAACGAACAGCTCCTCGCGCCGGCCGTCGCCGATGTCGCGCTTGAGCACGAGCTCGCCCGACATCCGACTCTTGTCGCGGATCGAGCGTGCGAGCGGGGTCAGCTGCGCGAGCAGCTCCATCGGCACCATCTGTGGCTCCGCGAGATC
Organism: Deltaproteobacteria bacterium; assembly: GCA_013813945.1. Taxonomy (GTDB): domain Bacteria; phylum Myxococcota_A; class Polyangia; order Haliangiales; family Haliangiaceae; genus JABFXX01. The sequence continues at coordinate 1,821 of JACCQV010001118.1, forward strand.
GGAGATCGCCTTCCCGTTGAAGGACAGGTCGACGAGCGTGCGCCGCTGCATCAGGTCCTTCAGCGTCGCGTTCGCGCGCTCGGCGAGGCTGCGCACCGGTCCGACGTCATCCATGTCGAGCTCGTTGTCCTCGCCCTCGGCGTCGCCCGCGGCGCTGATCGTGACCCAGGTGGCGCCCTTGTCGATGACGCTGAACCTGAGCCCCGACGACGACTTGTTGGGGTTCTCCTTGAGCGTGACCACGAGGCCGCCGTTCGCCATCCGCTCGAACGCGACCATCACGTACTTGCCGAGATCCACGGGGGCCGGCTTGGCCTTGCCGAAGACGCCCTTCTTCATCATGTGAACGATCACGCCGTCGGCGAGCTGCTCGACACGGATCGGCGCGCGATACGGATCGGGCGCGAGGCGGTACGCCGCGGTGATCGGCCCGGCGGTCGAGACGGCGTCCGCGTGGGGCTCCGCGCCGCGGACATCCCACGACATGATCCACTGCGCCTTGGGGAGCTGATGCTCCTCGAAGAACGGTCCGAGCGCTTTGACCACGGCATCGCTCGCGGTCTTCGGAGCAGCCTGACCCTCGACCGCGACGATCCGGGTCTCGATCTGGCGCTTCGCTTCGGAGATCGAGGTCTTCGCCGCCGCCGCGAGCTTCTGTGCGACCTGCTGCGTGGCGCTTGCCTTGGCACCGACGTACGGACCGAGTGCCTGGTTGACCGTCGCCTCGAGCTCGGCCAGCCGCTGATTCTCGGTCTCCGCTTCGCGCTTCGTGTCCTTCGCGCGAGTCCGGCGGGCGTCGAGCTCGGTCAGCGGGACGAACGCATTGGTACACGTCTCGACCGCTGCGGTGAGCGTCTCGATGAAGTTCTCGTCGAGCGGAAAGGGCGTCCCATCCCCGTAGCGGTACATGCCCGGAGCATAACACTCCCGGGGCGAAGCTCAGTAGTTACCGAGCAGGCCCAGCTGGAGGGTCACCGCGTCGATCAGACTGTTGCCGTAGATGAACTGGGTATCGATGCCGGCGCTGTTCGACGCGGTGTCGTCGGCCGCGATCACATCCATGAACAGGAGGTCGCCACGCAAATTGAACTGAAGCTTGTCGAACAGGCCCCACACCGGCTTGTCGGTACCGACGGAGATCAGCGTGATCTTCGCACCGACCGTGACGTTGCGGACCGGCGACAGCTCGCGGTCGCCCGTGAAGAACTCGCCCGCCGTGGATTCGGTCTCGTAGAAGAACGCGTCCTTGAAGAACGTCGCGGCGCTCTGCTGGTACCCGCGCCCGAAGAACCGTACGAGCAGATTTTTCCCGACATACTGCGAATACGCGGCCTCGAAGTTTCCGCTGACCACACCCCAGGTG
>JACCQV010001144.1 GCA_013813945.1 Deltaproteobacteria bacterium
GTGTATCACCGCCGAAACCACGACGAACAGCGCATCGTGATCACGCGCCGTGACAGCGCCGGCAATCACGCGAAGAGCACCCCGCAGAGGTGTCGCAGGCAGGGATATAAGACCTCGCCCTGCGACAGTCGTTGATGCGCGCAGTCAGCAGCTACTTGCGCAGATCGGCGTCTTTGACCTTGAGCGCGACCTTGATCTCGTCGTGGTTCACGTCAGCCGCGAGCGCCCGGATCTGGTCCATCGTCCCGACGACCTCTTTCCAGGGCACGGTCGGGTCGAAGTCGACGAACACGACCTTCGCGTTGCCGTTGCTCGCCATCGCTTCGAGCTTGGGCCGCAGCGTGCGGACGAGATCGGACGCGGAGATCGGGGTCGGGTTCTCGGACAGCCCGTCGCTGAAGTCGATGGAGAGGTCGGGCTTGACGAACACGGTCAGCTGACTCGCGTTCGGGTCCGGCATCTCCTGCTCGGTGTCGATGTTACGCGGGACCTCGAGGGTCTCCATCTTCATCATGATCGGCATCACGACGAGGAAGATGATGAGCAGCACGAGCAGCACGTCGATCAGCGGCGTGACGTTGATCTCCGACTGGAGTCCGCCGGGCTTGCCGCCCCCCGTTGACATCGACATGGCTACTTGTCGTCCTTGGCGATCGCGAGGTCGACTGCGCCGACGCCCATCTGCTGGTTGAGATAGATCAGCACCGGGTACACCTTGCTGTACTCGATGGCGTTATCGGCCTTGAGATAAATGCGGCCGACACCATCGGGGTTCTTCGGCGCCGCCCAGGCCGCAGAGACCTGCTGGTTCATCTCCTTGAGCGTCGCCTCGGTGACCGGGCCGAGCTTGTTCTTCTCGACCCAGAGGTTGCCATCGAGGTCGATGGAGACCACCGGCTGCATCTTGTCCTTCTCGGACGAGTAGTTCTTGGCGCGCGGGAGCTGCACGTCGTGGCCCCGTCCCATGATCAACGTCATCAGCATGAAGATGATCAGGAGCACGAGCATCACGTCGACCAGTGGGGTCACGTTGATGTCGTTACGCACGTGATCCAGCGTCGGCTTCTTCGCCGAGATCCGCCGAACGCGGTGCGCGTGTCCTGAGCGACCAGCCACGAGATTACGCCCGACCCTCGCGGAGCACGTAGTCGATGAACTCGGACGAGACGTCGTTCATGTCGATCACGTACTGCTCGACGCGGGACGTGAAGTAGTTGAACGCCATGGCCGCGATGATCGCGACGCCGAGGCCGAGCGCGGTCGACACGAGTGCTTCGGAGATCTTCGGGCCGATCTCGGTGATGGTCACCGTTCCGCCCTTGAGCAGCTGGAACGTTCCGAGGATGCCGATGACGGTGCCGAGGAGACCGATGAACGGCGTCGCTGACGCGACGGTACCGAGGTACGCGAGGCCCTTGCGCAGGTTGCTCGTCTCGCGCTCCTTGACGCGCTCGAGAGCGCGGTTGACGGAGTCGACGAGGTCGAAGTTCCCGACGTCGTCGGGCCCTTCCGTCTTGAGCGCCTCGCGCCCCTGGATCAGCGCGCCGAGGCCGGACTCCATGACCTTCGCGACGGGGCTCTTGGGCATCGCGCGGGCCGCGTTCGCCGCGTCGTTGATCTTGTGCTGGCGGAGGAACTCACCGAGCGCCTGCACGTAGCGGATGCTCTGCTGGCTCGCTGCACTGAACGTCAGGAGCCGTTCGGTGATCACGTAGAACATGAACACCGACATGCCGATCATCATCACCGTGATGATCTTCACGATGATGCTCATGTGTCCCCAGAGCTCTACGAGGTCGATTCCCATGGCACGTTCCTGGTTCTAGAGTTTTCGTCGTCTACTTCTGCGAGTAAATGAACGTGACTGCGGTGCACACCGGCACAGCGCGACCGTTCACGGCGTAGGGACGGTACTTCCACTCGCCGTTCATCTTCGATTGGATCTTCGAGTCGTAGGCCGGGAAGCCGCTGCTCTTCAGCATCTTCACGGAGGTCACAGCGCCGCTGGCGTTGATGCACAGCTTGAAGCTGCCGATGATCTTGTCCTTGCCCGAGCGCTGGATCTCGGTCTTGGTCACGTCGTCGGGGACGATCATCTTGTCGCCCGCAATGCGCGAACCCTCGAGGAGCGTCGGCGGCACGTTCTGCGGCGGTGCGGGTGGCGGCGGAGGAGGAGGAGGAGGAGGAGGAGAACCTCCCACGCCACCGACGACACCACCGGCGACGCCACCTTCTTCGCCACCCTCTTCGCCATCCGGGTCGCCGGCAGGTCCCGAGTTCTCGACAGGAGTGATCTCCTGCTTCTCGATCTTCACCGGCTGGACGATGTCCTTGACCTTCATCTTCTTCGGGACGATCTGAGGCGTCACCGGCTTCGCGCCACCGGGCGGAGGCGGAGGAGGAGGCGGTGGTGGTGGTGCGACGGCGAGCTCGTACTTGGTCTTGGGACGCTCGAGCATCTCGATCTCCCAGATCGAGACGATGAGCATCACGCCGATCGCTCCGACCACGACGGCCGAGATTCCGATCAGCAGCGGCGCGGCCCACTTCGGCGCCTTGCGATTCTTCGCGGCGGCGAAGTTGCCGAACATCGATCCACCCGGCTTCCTGTCGGCGACGACGCCGGCCGAGCGGTACGGATCCATCGCGGACCTTGCGGGCGCTCCGGCTGCCGGCGTCGCCGGCGTTGGCCCCACGGGCTCACCATCACGCATGAAGGGAGTCGTCTTGTCGTCTGGCGGGTCTTCGGTAGACATCTGCGGCTGCTCCTTGATGAGGCGGTTCAGCCGCCGGCCGTTTCGGCCGGGCCCCCGGACATCGGGGATGGGTTGGTGGGCACTGCTGCGCCCTGGGCCTTCTTCGCCTCTTCGGCTAGAACGCGCGAGATGCGCTGCAGATCTTGGGCACTTGCGCGGTCGACCGCTGCCGCCCACGACGCACCGTGGGCCAGCGCACGGAAGTTGTAGATCGACGCCTGGAGGCCGAACAGTTTCGGGTTCTTGGGCGCCAGCTTGGCGGCCATCTGGAGAGCGCCGATGCCCTTGTCAGCGAGCTCGAGCACCTCGGGTGCTGTCAGCGACTTCGAGTTGAGCTTGGACCAGGCGACATTGCCGATGAACTGGTACGCGGCGACCTTGTTCGCGTCGTCCGCCGCGACGTTCGCCACCTTGATGTACCACTCGATCGAGGTCCGCCAGTCGCCGGCCTTGAGGTTGATGCCGGCGAGGTTGCCCATGATCTCCGAGTCATTGGGCTTCTGATCGAGCAGGGTCTGCCAGTAGTCGATCGCGAGCTTGAACTGGCCGGAGTCGATCCACACCTGCGTCATGTGCTTGCGGGTGTCATCGTCGGTGGGGTTCGCCTTGAGCCACAC
>JACCQV010000472.1 GCA_013813945.1 Deltaproteobacteria bacterium
CGGCCGGTCCTGCACGCGCCGCGATCAACGCGGAGGACGCCGCATCGTTCGCGCGTGCAGTGCTCGACGATGCGACGTGGGTGCAGGCGCGGACGGGTCTCGCCGCGGAGCTGGCGACGTGGGCCGAGCTCGAAGCGCGGTTCGCGCAGCACGCGCAGCTCACCGATGCGATCGCCGCGCTGGATCGTAGCGCGGCCGAGCACACCGCCGCGCGCGCGAAGCTCACCGGTGCGCGCAACGAGCTCGTCGAGCAGCAGCAGTCCGCGGCCGCGAAGCACGCCGATGCGCAACGCAAGGCGGACGGCTTCCAGAAGCGACGCGGGCTGACCCTCGATGCCGCGCGCCGCCAGGAGGACCAGGCGCGTGCGCGGCTCACCGAGATCGATCGCCTCGTCGCCCTCGCTGCCGGTGCGCGACAGGCCGCGATTGCGCGCGACGAGATCGACCGCCGGGTCGCCGAGCTCACGGCAGATGCGATCGTGGATCGCGATCAGCGCGCGATCACCGAGACAGCACGGATCGCGGCGCTGACCGTGCGCACCGAGCGAACACGCATGCTCGACGAGTTGCGCAAGGCGGCCGGCTTTGAGCACGCGCGGACGGAGCTCGTCGACGGTGAGCCGTGCCCGCTCTGCGGCGCTGCCGACCATCCGTGGCGCGATCGCGGAGCGTTCGACGATGTGATCGCCGCGGCGTCGGCAACGCTCGCGGAGGTCGCGACCGAGCTCGAGGTCGCATCCGCGACGCTCGCCGCGATCGATGCACGGGCCACGCACCGGGCGACCGAGGATGGTCGCCTCGCGAGGTCGCGGGTGACCGCGGTCGCGACGGGCGAGGCTGCCGTGACCGCATGGCGCGAGCAGCTGACGGCGATCGGAGAGCTGTCGCTGGTTGGCGAGCCGTCGGGCTCGGCGGCCGAGGCCCTCGGATCGGAGCTCCACGCGGCTGCCAAGAAGGGACTCGAGGACGCGCGCACCACGCGCAGCCAGACCGAGGCAGCGACCAAGGCGGCCGCCGATGCGCAGGCCGACGTGCAGCTGTGTCAGGCCACCGTCGATCAGCTGGGGACCCGCCTCGCGGATCTCGATCGCCGGGCCGCCGAGCTCGATGCGACGATCAAGGGTGTACTCGGGGAGCGGGCAGGGCGCCTCGAGCGTCGCGATCAGCTGACGGTCGAGCTCGACGCAGCGGTCGAGCGCTGGACGGCTGCAGTGCCGACCGCGGCCCCGACCACGCGCAGTCCGGCTCGCAGCAAGCGCACGAGCGGTCCGTACGGCGAGGTGCGCGCCTGGTGTGCAGAGCTCGTCATCGAGTGGCGCACGCGGACGGAGCGGGTCGCGGTCGCAGATGCAGCGCTCGCTGCCGCGCTCCTCGTGATCGAGCGGCGCGCGCGTGATGGTGAGCGCAGTGTCGCCGAGCACCAGGCCCGACTCGCGGAGTGCCACAAGCGCAGCGCCGAGCTGGTCGCCTCGCTCGCGACCGCGGTGGCCGCACTCGATGCCGCGCGGTCGACGTCTGGGTTCGATCTCGAAGCTCTGCGGACCTTGCTCTCTGCGGATCCGTCGCGCGTCACCGTGATCGTCGAGCTCCTCGCCGCTCTCGACCGTGCGGTGACCACCTCGCGTGCGGTGATCGCCGAGCGCCGGCGTCTGGTCGATGACCATGCTGCGGTCCGGCCCGCCTCGATCGACGACGTCGACCAGCTGCCCGCCGTAGCCGCGCTGCTCGCTGCCGCCGAGGAGGCCGTCGGTGGTCTCGCGTCGCTGATCGTGGCAGACGACGATGCGCGAGCGCGGCGCGCGGCAGCACTCGTCCAGATCGCCAGCGCCGAGGCCGCAGCCGATGTCGATCGGATCCTCGGCGACGTGATCGGGTCGCACGACGGCAAGCTGTTCCGCAGCTTCGCGCAGAGCCTGACGCTCGATGGTCTGCTCGCGGTGGCGAACTCGCACCTCGAGGAGCTCGCGCCCCGTTACCAGCTCGAGCGTGTCCCCGGCTACGACCTGGAGCTTCAGGTGATCGACCGAGATCTCGGCAACGAGATTCGCTCCGTGCAGAGCCTGTCGGGCGGCGAGAGCTTCCTGGTGTCGCTCGCACTCGCGCTCGGCCTGTCCTCGATGTCGGCGCACGATGTCCGGGTTCGTACGCTGCTGATCGACGAGGGCTTCGGCACGCTGGATCCGGCCACCCTCGATAGTGCGCTCTCGGTCCTCGACGCCCTCCAGGCTCGCGGCCGCCAGGTTGGCGTGATCTCCCACGTACCGGCACTCGTCGAGCGCGTCGGTGCGCATGTCCGCGTCGTTCAGCGCGGCGGTGGGCGCAGCGAAGTGATCGTCGCGTAGCGATCAGTTACCCTCGCCGGCGATGGCAGAGCAGCTGCAGTTCAGCGAGATCCGCGATCTGGTCGGGAAGCGCTCCGATGATCCCGCGGTGCTCGCGTTTCATGCGGCGCACAAGCTCCCGCCGCCCCCGGTCGTGATGCGCACCGGGCTCGTCTACGACGTCCACGTCGGCAAGCTCGGCGTCTCCCTCGATTACGGTGCCGAGCTGCGCACCCCGCAGCACTGGCCTCCTCGGCGAGTGGCTGGCCGGTACGTTGCCTACGTGACCTCGGCGACGTTCAAGCCGACGTTCCCCGGCCTGCTCGCGAACGGTCTGTCGCCGACGTTGCCGCTGACCACTGCGAAGAACAAGGCGATCGAATCGACGAAGAACGAGGCGTTCTACTTCAACGTCATGCATCGGGATGACCGGTACACGTTGACCTACGTCTACGACCGCGATGACAAGACGCTGCTCGAGATCCGGCTCCAGCTGAACGAGCTTCCCGAAGATCACAAGGCGTTGAAGCGCGCTGCCGAGATCCATGCGGCGAAGCAGCCGGCGCATGCTCCGCGGGTGATTCCCGAGCGAACAGGTTCGCCCGAGACGGAACCGCTTCCACCCGCGCTCGCAGCGCTGGCAAAGCTGATCGACGACGAGGGCGGAAGCCTCGGCGAGAATATCGATCTCGAGATGTGCGAGCAGATCGAGTCCGGGACCGTGAGCGCGTGGACGAACAACCCCGACGCTGAACGCGAGCTTCGCATCTTCGCGCAGGATGGCAGCGGTGGCGTGGTTGCGTTCTGGCTCGTCCACGCCGACAGGCCGTACGAGGAGCAGCCGATCGTGTTCCTCGGCTCGGAGGGCGAGATCGGGCCGATCGCATGCGACCTCGCCGACTTCCTGTACCTGCTCGCCGGTGGCGTCGGACCCTACGAGGCGATCGAGTACGGCAGTACCTCCGGCAAGCCAACGTTCCCGAAGGTCGCGAAGCTCGCCGCGACCCTTGCGAAGCGCGAAGGTCGAACACCTGTCGACGTGCTCGCGGCCGCGGCGGATCAGTACCTCGACATTCACGAGCGCATTGCGGCGCTCATCAGGAACGAGTCGCCATGACCAGGATGACCCTCGACGAGATCGCGTCTTTGCTCGACCAGGTCTTCCCGGAATGGCGGACGTTCTCGGAGATCACGGCGCTCGGCGAGCGCGACATCACGCTACGGATGCCGTTTCGCAAGCAGCTGCTCCGCGCCGGCGGCACGATCTCCGGTCCCGCAATGATGGCGCTGGCCGACACGGCCGCGTATTACCTGACGCTTGCCCACGCGGGGCCGGTTGCGAGCGCAGCGACGGCGAACCTCGACATTCACTTCCTGTCACGGCCCGAACCGATCGATGTCACCGCGGTGGCCACGATGCTGCGCCTCGGGCGGCGACTCTCGGTCTCGGCGGTGGATCTGTTCTCGGGCGAGACCCTCGTCGCACACGCGACCGTCACCTACGCACTTCCACCGAGCAAGTGACGCGTCGCCGCGTCAGGTCTTGCCGACGGGGTGGGGCCAGCGCTCCGCTAGGGCCGCGAGTGGCTCGCCGGTCATCCGGTTGACGGTCCACTCCGACATCGCGGCCGCGCCGAGTGACTGATAGAGCCGGATCGCTGGCTCGTTCCAGTCGAGCACCGACCATTCGAATCGACCGTAGTTGCGCTGGATCGCGATCCGCGCGAGCGCGGAGAGCAGTGCACTGCCGACGCCCCTGGCGCGCGCCACCGGGCGCACGAACAGGTCCTCGAGGTAGAGGCCCGGCCTGGCCAGGAACGTCGAGTAGCTCTGGAAGAACAGCGCGAACCCGACGGGCGCACCGCCGACCTCCGCGATCAGGACCTCGGCTGCGGGCTTCACACCGAACAGCGTCGAGCGAAGCTGTGGCTCGTCGGCGACGACCTCGTGCGACAGCTTCTCGTACTCGGCGAGGTCACGGATGAAGCCCAGGATCGCCGCGGCATCGGCGGCGATCGCGAACCGGATCACGAGATCAGCAGGAAAGGTCATCGCAGGCGCTCCAGGACCGCCGTGAAGTCCGGCGGCAGCTCGGACGATAGCGCGACCCGCTCGCCGGTGATCGGATGCTCGAAGCCGAGTGTCGCGGCGTGCAGCATCAGGCGACCCGCCGTCAGCAGCTTGCCGCCGGCGTTCTCGTAATCTCGGATGTAGACCTGCTCGCCGACGAGCGGATGCCCGGCCTCGGACAGGTGGATCCGGATCTGGTGGGTCTTGCCGGTCTCGAGGCGGACCGCACACAACGTCGAGGCCCGGAGCACCTGCTGGGCTTCGACGTGCGTGACGGCGCGCTTGCCTTGCTCGAGCCTTGTCGTCGAGCCGCGCATGCCGTCTCCGCGATCCTCGACGAGGAATGACTCGATCCGCCGAGACGTCACCATGCCGTGCGCCACGCAGCGGTACGTCCGCTCCATCGCGTGCGAGCGCAGCTGGGCGGCCAGTCCTTGCTCCGCTTTCTTGGACTTCGCGAACATCAATAGACCCGAGGTCGCGCGATCGATACGGTGAACGATGTGCAGTGGCACCGTCGTCGCAGCCTTGCCCTGCCGGCGCCAGGCTCCGCGGATCAGATCCATCGCCGTTCCGGTCTCGCGATCCTCGTACGGCACGCTGTTGACGTCACTCGGCTTGTCGATCACGACGACGTGCGGGTCGTCGTAGACCAGCACGCCTTCCTTCGCCGGGTCGTGGGGCTTGGGCGCGTGGACGCGGAGCTCGACCTGCTGGCCGCGAGCCAGCCGATGGTCGATCGTCGTCACGCACACGCCGTCGACGAACACCTTGCCGGTCGTGATCTGGCGCTTCGCGAGAGAATTCGGGACGTCGGTCCTCGCCTTCACGAACGCGGCGAGCGTCACCCCGGGCTCATCGACGGTCCATGACACGGCGCGGGACGCTAGCATGCTAAGACCGGGCGATGGACCGCACCCTGTTCAACGACGAGCACAAGGCGTTTCGGGCCGCGTTCAAGCAGTTCGTGGCGCGCGAGATCACGCCGCATCAGCAGCGCTGGCGCGATCAAGGGCAGGTCGATCGGGAGGTCTGGCGCAAGGCCGGCGCCCAGGGCTTCCTGTGCCCGTGGATGGACGAGAAGTATGGCGGCGCTGGCGCCGACTTCCTGTGCTCGATGATCATCATGGAGGAGCTTGCGGTCGCGTACGAGAGCGGCTTCGCACTGGCGCTCCACTCGGACATCATCGTGCCGTACCTGTACTCGTTCGGTAGCGAGGAGCAGAAGCAGAAGTGGCTGCCCGGCTGCGCGTCAGGTGAGATCGTGACCGCCCTCGCGATGACGGAGCCGGGCACCGGCTCGGATCTGGCGGCGCTCGCAACCACGGCGGTGAAGCAGGGCGACGAGTACGTGATCAACGGCGCGAAGACGTTCATCTCGAACGGGCAGCTGTGTGACCTCGTTGTCGTCGCCGCGAAGACCGACATGGATCCGGCCAACGCTCACAAGGGCATCTCGTTGTTCGTCGTCGAGGCGAACCGCAAGGGCTTCGCGAAGGGCATGCGCCTCCACAAGATGGGCATGGATTCGCAGGACACGTCGGAGCTGTTCTTCGAGGATTGCCGGATCCCGGCGTCCAACCTGATCGGCACCGAGGGCGGCGGGTTCATGATGCTGATGCAGAAGCTTCAGCAGGAGCGCCTGTGCGTCGCGATCGGTGCCGTCACCGCGGCCGAGCAGGTGCTCGAGGACACGATCGCGTACACCAAGGAGCGAAAGGCGTTCGGCAAGCCGATCAGCAAGTTCCAGAACACGCAGTTCAAGCTCGTCGAATGCCTCGCCAAGGTCGAGGTCGGTCGTGCGTACGTCGACAAGGTCGTCGGCGAACACGTCTCCGGGAAGTATCTGGTGAAGGAGTGCTCGATCGCGAAGTTCTGGACGACGGACATGGCGCAGGAGGTGATCGACACCTGCCTGCAGTTCTTCGGCGGCTACGGCTACATGCTCGAGTACCCGGTGACCCGCGCCTTCATGGATGCCCGCGTGCAGCGGATCTATGCCGGTACGAACGAGATCATGAAGGTGATCGTCGCGAAGCAGCTCGGTCTCTGAGCTAGTTGCCGGCGGAGACAGCGACCCCGAACGAGAGGATCTTCGCGGTCTCTCCGCCCTCGCTACCGTTGCTCGGGTCGAACAGCAACAAGCTCAGCTCGGGATGGATCGCCCAGGTCCGGGCGGAGTTCGTGAACCGCAGCCCGATGCTCGCTCCGAATTCGATCTCGGATTCTTCGGTGTCTCCGTCCGGGAGGAACACGACGACCTTGGGAGCGAACACCAGCTCGGTGCTCGCGGCCAGCGGCGTGCCGATCAACAGCGTCGGAGCGATCACGCCGATCCCATCTTCGAAGTCGCTGCCTTGCTCTTCCCAGGCAACCCCGAACGGCACCCCGATCGAGACGGCGGTGGACGACGAGGGCGACGTGATCTGGTACTTGGGATCGATCGTCAACATCGACAGCGAGTTCAGGCCCCCGGGGGTGCGGGACAGCCGGATGCCGCCGTCGAACTGGGCCGCGAACCCGTGCCGCACCTGGAGATCACCGACCCAGACAGACTCGTCCTCATCACCGTCCTCGAGCGCCTGCACGCGACTCACGGCGACGGTGACCTGCGTCTTGCCGGTCGGGAGGACTCGCGCGGATTGGTAGGAGGAAACGCAGCCCACGCTGCAAACGACAAGTGCGATCCGCTTCATGGCACCCTCCGTGCGGCGATCCCGACCGAGAACAGCTTCATCGTGAAATCGCCGTTCGAGTGCACGATATCGAAGCCTGCGCTGAGGTCGATGTCACGACTGACCGACCCCACCAGCCAGACCCCATACGTCTGGAGAAAGTACGATCCTGGCGACCCTTCGAACGAGTCATCGTCATCGAGGTTGTAGTAGGCGAGGAGTGCACGACCTTCGACGGCGACCTCCGGTGCGACTTGCGCCTGCACGCGAAGCTCGCTGCTGAGCACCACGGTGTTTCCGCCGATGGACGACTCGGATTGCTCCTCGACATGGTTGATGCCGCCCTTGAACGCGAGCTCGGCGGCACTCGCAGCGCTCAGATGGAGCTTGGTCGCGGCGATCGCGCGCGGAGCGTACGTCTTCACATCTCCGACGGGGCTGAATACTCCGAGCTCGGCACCGATCACGGTCGAGGGAGCTACCTTGAACCGGCCGGCGACGGAGACGTTCTGGAAGGTCTCCCGTTCGATCGGAAACATCGACGTATCCTCGGGCTCGTAGGCGAGGAAGGACGCGGCGAGCTCGACTTCGCCGGCGCCGAACCCGTAGCGGAGGCGCGGCTGGATGAGCGCGTGATTTTGTGAATCGCTGTCGGAGCCGCCGGTCGACAACGTCTGGAGGACGAACAGCGCGCTGCCCTCGAATCCGCCCTGCGGCAAGATCAGGGGTCGCAGGACGAGCTCGCGCGGATACCCGGCCTCGACGACGACCGGTGTCACCGGCGGGGCAACCGGCGTGCTGACCACGACCGGCACCGGCTCGGGCTGCGGCGGAGGCGGCGCAGGATCGGGCGGCGGGGCCACCGGATCCTCCGGTGGAGGCATCGGCGCCTCCGTCGGTTGCGCGAGGGCGCCGGTCGCTGAGCCCACGAGAACCAGACACGACACACCGATCGTGCGAACCCATCCCATGAGACCACGCTAACACGCTCGCATCGCTCGTCAGAGTTTCTCGGACTCGTCAGAGTGGCATGTTGTTGTATCGTCGATAGACGATGAAAGCGGCCGCCTGCTGCCCGGCACCCGATCTGCGCGCGATCGGCGATGACGTCGCCGACGAGGCGATCGCGACGATGGCCAAGGCCCTCGCCCATCCGATCCGGGTCCAGATCGTCCGGATCCTCGCGCGCACGGCCGGTTGCGTATGCGGTGATCTCGTCGAGCAATTGCCCGTCGCCCAGTCCACGGTGTCTCAGCATCTGAAGATCCTCAAGGATGCCGGAC
>JACCQV010001190.1 GCA_013813945.1 Deltaproteobacteria bacterium
CAGCCGCGACGTGGCCAGCGGCCGTCCCCGGGCGGTGAGCCGCGGGATCAGTCGGTGAGGACCATGTGGCCGCCGGAGTTCCGCGCGATCGTCAGCGAGCCGCAAAACTTGCGCAGTGGCTCGCGGCGCTCGGGCGGAACGTACTCGAGGTTGAGCTGGCGATCGGTGACCTCGAAGAACGAGCGCTCGGCCGCGAGCAGCGCGGCCTCGGCGGTCTCGATCTCGCTGCGCGGAATGTCGCGGAGGTTCGCGCGCACGAGCGACGCCTCCGTCTCCCAGCGGTTCTCGACGAAGAATCCGCCGAGGATGAGCTTCGCCTTGACCGCCATCGAGTGGACATCGTCGCCGGTGCGGTGAGGGAGCGAGAGGACTTCCTTGAGCAGCTCACCGGCCGCCGGCGAGGCGCGCTCGTAGGCGCGGCGCGTGACGTAGCCGAGATCGAAGATCGCGAGCTGCGGCGCGAACACCATGCCGTAGGTACGCGCCATCCCGGCGTAGTAGCTGAAGTGCCTGCCGATCTCGCGGAGCAGCTCCGGGCGATCGACGAGCTCGCGGCCGAGCCGGCGATACTGGTGAAAGACGTCGTAGACCGCGCGCAGGTTCTTGGCCTTGATCGCCTCGCGCAGATAGTTGTTGAAGAACCGGATCGCGAGGCGCAGCGCCTGCTCGTCGTGATGACCATCCATCCGGCACGCGATCACGCGGGTCGCGTCCGAGAACGTCGAGACGGTGTCGCCGGAGCCGTGAAGCCCACGGAGAAAGCCGTACTCGAGCTGGAGCAGGCACTTCATCTCGTACCAGGTCTTGGTCTCGGACAGCATCTCGAGCGCCTCGTCGGACAGGCCGACGAAGTCCGCGCGGTCGACGACGAACCACTCCTTCGGCATCCGCGACTTGTGCTGCTCGTAGTGATCGAGGAGGACCTTGATCGACCACGCTCCCTCGGCGGCGACGTCGCGGTCATTGCGATCCAGCGACTTGATGATGATCGTGCCGATCTGGCCGATGCGCACCGCCAGCGCGGTCTGCGCCTCCATCGGATCGCGCTTGCGCGCCGCGACGACCTTGACGATGTCCATCGCGTCCTCGCGCAGACGAATGAGCAGCCGTGATGGGTCGACGAACCGGACGACGTAGAAGAAGTACGGGATCAGCAGCGCCCAGCCGACGAGTGCAAGGTAGATCGAGATCGCGATCGCCCAGGTCGGCGCGAAGTCGGGGCCGATCATGTTCTCGACCCACAGCACGTGGGCCGCGCCGAACGCCATGAACGTCAACACCCAGCGGTTGACGCGGTCGCGGAGGAACATCTCGATCAGCTTCGGCGTGTGCATGTTCGCCGTCAGCGGGATCGCGAGACCGATCGTCGCGATCAGCATCGCGAGGACGTTGTTGTACGCGCGCGCCATCGGAGACAGGATGTCGATCAGCTTGTCGTTCCTGACGCCGGCCCAGCTCATCGCGCCCCAGCCCGGGTACCCGGCTCGTCGCCACTCGACGAAGAACTCGATGCCGAACAGCAACGCAAAGGCGACGAATGCGAGCGCGAACGACCGCATGAAGAGCTTGCGCATCGATCAGTCCGCCTCGTCCTCGAGGAAGGCGAAGTAGCGCTCCGGCAGATCGTCGAACTCGAGAGCGCCGCCGCAGCTCGGACATTTGAAGACCGGTGGCTCCAGCGCCGACGCGAGGATCGCCGCAGCCTGGATCAGCCGCTCCTCCTGATGGTCGCAGCCGATGCAGTGAAACGGCGCGAAGAATGACGTCACGGTGCCGCGGCCGATCACGTCGCGGACCATCGATGCCTGCAGGATGAAGGGCACCGAGCAGGCATGGAACTCGTAGCCCTGGATGCGTGCCTGGCGGAGGAACTCGCACCACGCGCGGACGCCGAGCGAGTTCATGTACGTGACCTGCGCCATGTCGAACACGACGCGTCCGACCATGCCGGGGAGCAGCTCGTCGAACCTCGTTGCCTCCGTGAAGTCGCCGCGCAAGACGACGCGCGTACGATCGCCATCCTTGACGACCTGCCATTGCGTGAGCTTGGCGAGCATCGTGCGCGCCGGCTGATCGAGCGTGTCGAACCCGACGCCGACCACCGTCTTGCCCTCGCGCGGCTGCGCCCAGACAGCCGTGCCCCGGATCGAGACCGCGGGCTCACCATCGGGAGCGATCGTCAGCGTGATGCCCTGCCCTTCGGCGACGGGCTCACTGACCACGAGGCGCACGCCATCGACCGACAGGTTCGAGACTGTCGCATCGACCTTGGCGCCTGCGATCTCGACGTGGATCAGGAAGCCCTCGGTCCCCGGCCGTGGCTCGCCGAGCTGGATCGCGACCACATCGTGCAGCTCGTCCGCCGTCATCGGCGCGATCAGCAGCTCGTCGCAGCCGCACGCCGACACCTGCCGCATCTGATCGCCAGACAGCCGCTTGCCGGCAACCAGGATCACGCGAGTCGACGGGCTCTTCTGCTTGATCACGCGCGCGACTTCGAAGCCCTCGCTGGAATCCGCATCGAGGACGACCAGTGCTGGCTCGTCCTTCTCGAACAGCGCGCGAGCTTCGGCGCCCGTGGACGCGACGAGCAGCTGCAACCCCAGACGCTTGAACGGGGGCGCCGTGAAGTGCCGCAACAGCTCGCTGTTGTTCGAGACCAGGACCTTCGGCAAGCCCGTCGATCCTAGCACTCCGGCCGCTACAGGATGGCGCGCAGGATCACGATCAGCGCGATCAGCAGCACGATGGCGCCACCGATCGTTGCGCCTCCGCGGACCAGCGTCCCGCGATCGTAGGCCTCGCGCTCCGCGGTCAGCTTCTCGATCTCGGTGGTGCGTGACGTGATCGCGCTGCGTAGCCGATCGATCCGCTGGTAGAGCTCGGCGAACTGGACATCATCGATCCGGTTCAGGTTGACGAGCGTGCCGAGTGTGACGAGTCGGCGTGCGACCTCCGCCTCGGCCTGTCCGATCTCGCGCAACTTGCGCTTCTGCTCGGCGTCGAGCTCGGCGAGCCGATGGTTGTGACCCTCGCGCGCGTCGCTGAGGCTGCGCTTCGCCGCATCGAGCTCGGCCTTCGCTGCGTCGAGCTTCGCGGTCGCCTCGCCGATCGGACGCTCGAGACCGGCGAGCCGGCGGTCGACCTCCTGGCGGTCTGGTTCGAGCGCGGCGGCCTCCTTGCGATACTGCTCGGCGCTCCGGCGCAGCTCACCGCGCGAGTCGCCCATCTGCGCGCTGCCGGCCTGCTTGTCATTGTCCTGGGCAGATTTCAGATACGCGCGCTGCCGCCGCTCGAGCTCCTTGCGCTTGTCACGCATGGCTCGACGCTGGGCCTCGAGCTGCGCGAGCTCCTTGCCGACCTCGTCGACCATACGCTCGGCTTCGGCGAGCTTTTCGTTGCGCTCGCGCTCGACGTCGACGAACCTCGAGTTCTCCTCGGCCTTGCGGCCGTCGACATCGCCGTGCTCCTTGCCGAGCACGCCCATCCGCTCCTCCGCGGCGTTGATCGCAGTGTTCTCGGCAGAGAACACGCGACCATCGACCCGCGCGCTCCGCGCAACGCGGCCGAGCGCACCGAGCACCTGGTCGAGCGCGTCGGTATCCTGCTTGATCTCGTTCTGCAGCGTCTTGATCGCACCGCGTCGCTGAAACCGCGCTCGCATGAATCGCACCGAGTAGCGCGCGGCGTTGTACAGACCGGGCTCGGGGATCTCCGGGATCGGATTGACGTGCGGCGGCGTGAACGGCCGATCTTCACGCAGCTGGACGCGCGTCGCCGGCGGCGTGATGCCGGTGCTACCCGCTCGCTTCGCGGTCTCGACGTCGAGGGAGCCGGCCTCGGCGACCGTGTTGAAATCGTCGCTGAACGCACCGTCGGGAACCACGGGATACGGCGACGGCGCCGGGAGAGCGGACCGCGGAGTCGCGGGAGGAGGCCCAGGCGGTGGCGCGAACGGCGCTGACGGGCGCGTCGAGCTCGGCCGGGTTCCAGCCAGCGGCGGCGGAACCGAATCGGAGCGGCGCCGACTCGCGTCTCCATCGCGCGGCTCTGGTGGCAGCGGCTCGCGGCGCTGCGCGGCGGGTCCAGGTGAGAGTGCGTTGAGCAGCGATCGATCCGGCGCTTCACCCGGGAGAGGCGGCAGCGCGGCGCCACTCTCGCGACCGGGCGCGGGATCCGGCGATCTCCTCGGAGCGGGGTCCGCATCCCACGCTCCATCCATGGATGCGCTCGTTCGCTTCGCGCGCGGCGCACCGGGGCGTCCAACCGCGGGCTGCTCCGGCAGCTCGGCGTGGGTCCCGGCTGGAGCGCTTGCCGCGCCGGGCGACACCATGATGCCGGGCTGCGTCGGCGAGATGGCGGAGGGCTGAATCGCGGGGGCAGCCGCCGCCGGAGCGGCAGCGGGCGACGAGCCGAGCACGGCCATTCCCGGCGACGTCGTGGGGGGAGCCCTGTGCGGTGCCGGTGCAACGGCGGAGGACGCGGACGGCGGCACAGCCACGCTCGGTGCAGCCGGAGGGGCCGGTGCAGCGATGCTCGGTGTCGCCGGAGAGCTCGCCGGTGCGAGGTGCGGTGTCGACGCGGATCCTGGCAGTGGCGGCGGCAGTGTCTGACCCGAGCGGCGCAATGGTGGAGGCGGAGCCGCCGCGTTCGGTGCGCGCGGTGGCAGCTGGACGCCCGTCGCTGGCGCGCTGCGCGCACGGCGGGGAGGCAGCGGCGGCAACCGACGGCCGCACGCCTGACACACCGCCTGCTCGTCGGCATTCTCGGCGCTACAGAACGGGCAGAACCGCATCGCTACTTCGCCGCCTGTCGCCGGAAGGCGACCGCGCCGTCGACGATCGTCAGATCGACCTGGGTCTCGAGTAGCGACCGATCAGCGGCGAGCGCGCGATCGAACACCGTCAGGTTTGCCGGCTTGCCTACCTCGATCGTCCCGTGCGTTTCCTCGCGATACTCCGCGTAGGCCGCGCCGCGCGTGAACGCCGCGATCGCTTCGTCGAGCGTGAGCTTCTGCGCGGGGTACCAGCCACCCTCTGGCTTCCCGTTCGCGTCCTGCCGCGTGACCGCTGCGTAGATGCCGAGCAATGGCGCGACTTCCTCGCCCGGGAAGTCCGAGCCCGCGGCGAGCGGGATGCCCTTGTCGAGCATCGTGCGCCACGCATACGCGCCGAGGATCCGCTCCGGTCCGACCCGCTGCTCCGCCCACGGCATATCGCTCGTCGCATGCGTCGGCTGCATCGAGGCGATCGCCTTGGCCTGGATCATCTTGGCGACATCGTGCGGCGCGATCAGCTGCGTGTGCTCGACGCGCAGCCGCCGATCGCCGCGGTGCTTCTGCGAAGCCGCGAGATAGGCATCGAGGGTGACGCCAACCGCCGCATCTCCGATCGCATGGATCGCGACCTGCCAGCCGTGCGCGACGGCGACCTCCACCCCGGCGGCGAGGACCTGCGGATCGGTGACCCACAGCCCGACCTGATCCTCGTCGAGATATTTCGCGTAGAGCCGCGCGCCGCGCGAGCCGAGCGCGCCGTCAGCGAAGAACTTCACGCCGCGCAGGTGGAACCGGCCGGTGCTGCCCGGCTTGCGTGCGCGCAAGAAGTCGAGGGACGCCGGGTTGCTCGCATCACCGGCGAAGTACGCGAACACGCGCAGGCCGAGTGCGTTCTGCTTGGCCATCTCCTCGTAGACGGCAACGGTCTGCGCGTCGATCCCCATCTCGTGCACTGCGGTGATGCCGGCGGCGAGCGCGATCTTCTGCCCGTCGAGGATCCTGCGCCGCCGTACCTCCGCGGAGGCGGCCGGGACCTTGGCGTCGACGAGATCGACCGCGTTGTCGACCATCACGCCGGTCGGCTCGCCACGCGCGTCGCGAACGATCTTGCCGCCCGCTGGATCCGGGGTCGCCTTCGTGATGCCGGCGGCCGCGAGCGCCTTCGAGTTGATCCAGATCGCGTGACCGTCGACGCGGCGGAGCAACACGGGGCGGTCGGAGATCGCGGCGTCGAGGCTCGCCTTCGTCGGGAACGCCTGCCCGGGCCAGCGGTTCTGGTCCCAGCCACGGCCGATCAGCCACTCGGTGGGCGGGCGCCGGGTGGCGGCGGCAGCCACGACCTTCACCGTCTCTGCCTCGGACGGCAATGCACGCACCGAGACGGCCTCCAGATTCGCGCCGAGGCCGTAGAGATGGCAGTGCGCATCGATCAGGCCCGGGGTCACGGTCGCGCCACGGAGCTCGACCTTCTCCGTGCGCGGGCCCGCCACCGCGAGCACCTCGGCATCGCTGCCGACCGCGATCACTCGTCCGCCGCCGATCGCGACGGCAGTCGCACGCGGGCGCTGCGGATCCATGGTGCGGACGTCGCCGCCGATCAGGACGTAGTCGACCCGCGCAGCGCTCGGTGCTTCCGGGGGAGCGGCAGGCGTGCCGCAAGCCCCGGCCAGGACACCGATCAGTACCCTAATCAGTAAGGCCGATCGCGAGATAGACCTGGACGTCACGGGATTCGAGACCATACCCAATATCGAGTCCGAGGAGTGGCAGGACGATCTGCCTTAGATAGAGCCGCGTCCCCACGCCGACCGAATTCTTGAACGGGGCGAGTGCATCCTGCTGATCGCGGCGCGAGCCCGGCAGGTAGTGGCGGTCGGGATTACTCGTGGTCAGGAACGTCACGTAGCCCGAGTCGAGGAAGCCGAGGCCGCGGAACGAGAGGCCCTTGATCGTGAACAACGGCACCGAGTATTCGAGGTTTACGTTTGCGCGGACATCGCCGCGGAACTGGTTGTTGAGCCAGCCGCGCATCGACGGGCCACCCATCTGGAACTCCTGCTGGAACGGCAGCTGGTGGCCGTAGCCGCCGCCCATCTTCAAGATGAAGTTGTGGCGGTCGAAGACCTTCCACGCCTTGTTGATTCCGAAGCCGACGAGCCAGTACTTGAAGTCCGAGCCGAGCGAGGGCAGGCCCTGCTCGTACGACAGCGAGTACTTGTGTCCGCTCTGGATGCCGTACCAGTTGGCGCGGCGGTCGATCGTCAGGACGAGCTCGTTCGAGACGTCGGTACCGGCCTTGCCTGGGGCCGGGATCGGGTCATCGTCGTTGATCCCGAGGTCGCGGGACCGGTTCATCTCATTGCCGCCCGCATACAGGAGCGCCGGATCGTCGCTGAACAGGCTGTCGCTCGGGTAGCTGACCTTGGCACCGCGGAGGCGGGAGTCGATCTTGACGCCGCGGAACAGCTCGATACCGAGCTTCACGCCACCATTGAGGTAGTTGATCCGCGACTCGCGCACGGGTTCGGGGTTGCTGATGTAGTTGCCCGGTGGCGCGTATTCGAAGACGCGGGACTGCTTCAAGTACGTGTCGAACTGCGCGTAGAACCGGGTACCGCCGATCGCCGGGATGACCCAGGCGCCGATGAAGAACGTGTCACCGGTCGCAACCTGGCCATAGATCAGGAGCTTCTGGTTGAGCCCGAACAGGTTGTTCTCGCCGAAGCCGACGCCGCCGCCCGTGTTCGTCGGCTGGTTGTAGAACGCCGGCGCGATGACCCACGAGTGCTTGTCCTTGACCAGGATGTTCACCCGGACGCCGCCCTCGACCTTGGACCAGAACACCTCGACGTCCTTGAACAGGCCGCTGGAGACCAGGTCGGTCTTCACGCGCTCTGTCATGTCGGGCGACCAGTCGTCGCCGACCTCGATCTTCGCGATCAGCTCGACCGTGTCGGCGGTGGTCTTCTTGTTGTCCTCGACGATGATCTCTTTGATCACCTCGGCGGACGCAACACCGGCCGACAGGACGAGCGCGAGGAATGCGAACGCGATCTTCGCCACGACGGAAGTATGGCACGACGTGGCCACCACTCGCTCGCTGTGCGCGGTCGATCACAGTGCACGCCCGTGTTACCAAAGGCACATGAATCCTGCCGAGGTCGCCACGGCGCTCCTGATCGAGAAAACCCTCCAGAACAGCCCCGCCTACCGCAAGGTCGACGACACGCTCTATGTGATCAAGCAGGGCTCGGCGTACGTGATGATCAGCGTCGTTCCGTGGGGCGACAACAAGGCGATGGTGCGGTGCACCGCGCAGCTCGTGAAGGGCATGGACGTCGACGGACCGCTCGCGATGCAGCTGCTCGAGCTCAACTCACACCTGCGGTTCGGCGCCTTCGCGTACGACCCCGGTGAGCACACCGTGATCTTCTCCCATACGATCCTCGGCGGGACGACCCTCGATCCCGAGGAGCTGACCGCGACGCTTCGCGATGTCGCGCTGATCGCCGACGAGTACGACGACAAGCTCGTCAAGAAGTACGGCGGCCAGCGGATGATCGACCTCCTCGAGGAGGCCGCCATGGAGCGGATCATGGACAAGGATCCCGCCAGCTTCAACTTCGACGACTGAGAGCACAGCCATGGCCTCGCACGACGATCCCACCCTCGGCTTCGGCACGCGCGCGATCCACGCCGGCCAGGCTCCCGATCCGACGACCGGCGCCGTGATGACGCCGATCTACTACACCTCGACGTACGCGCAGTCCGCACCCGGCGTGCACAAGGGCTTCGAGTACTCGCGCACGCACAACCTGACTCGGTTCGCGCTCGAGGCAAACCTCGCCTCGCTCGAGAACGGCGTCGGCGGGCTGTGCTTCGCGTCGGGCCTCGCGGCCACCGCGACCTTGCTCCTGCTGTTCGACAGCGGCACCCACGTGATCGCGTGCGACGATCTCTACGGCGGGACGTTCCGGCTGTTTGACAAGGTGTTCCGCCGGCTCGGCTTCGAGTTCACGTACGTCGATCCGATCGCCGGTGCCGCGGGCGTCCAGGCAGCGATGCGGCCGTCGACGAAGCTCGTGTGGATCGAGACGCCGACGAACCCGATGCTCAAGCTCGTCGACATCGCGGCCGTCGCGCAGGTCTGCAAGAGCAAGAACGTCCTGCTCGCCGTCGACAACACGTTCATGACGCCGTACTTCCAGCGCCCCCTCGAGCTCGGCGCAGACATCGTCGCCCATTCGATGACGAAGTACCTCAACGG